>JAEUAF010000840.1 GCA_019695485.1 Sorangium sp. | reverse complement strand
CGTGCACGTTCGCCCACAACGCCGCGCTGCCGAGAGCGAGCCGCAACGCACGGGCCTCAGCAAGCGCCCCGCGCAGCGCCACGATCCGCAAGAGCAAGGCAAAGCAAGGATACGCGAACATCTGCGTGCGCACCCCAGAGCCGAGGGCGACCAGCGGGACGGCGAGCAGCGCCGCCCACGCCACGTGCTTTTCGCGCGCCCCAAGCCGGAGTGCGGTATCCATCGCGATCGCAAAGCTGAAGACCAGGCAGCCCACGAGCAGAAAGACGTTCGCGGAGTGCCCGCACACCCGCTCGGCCCCAAACATCAGCAATTGGCCGAGCCAAGGCTGGTCGAAGAACGGTGCCGCGACGGGCAGCGTAAATAAGAACAAATTCGCGCGCGGAACGTGCCAGAGCTGGGCACTCGCCCGCCCCTGAACGAGCGACCAGAAGTAGTCGAACGGCCGCACGGGACTCAGCAGAGCGGATAGCGCGAGCACGAACAGCGGGCTTGCCAACCACACGGCGTCGAGCCCCAACGGCCAGCCAAACGCCCTCAGGATCCCGAATCGTTGCGGGGCTGTTTCGTTGCGATCGACCAGCATCCAGATCCTTGCCGACCGCGCGGGCTCGGCAGACGGGCGGCAGCGAGCTCAACGCGCGCAGAAGCCGGCGTCAAACGCCCGGCGCGGGCCCACGAGCCGCCGTCGGGGGCGCGCGTACGAAACCTGGCGGCAACATGCAGATTTGGCGGCGCCGTGACTGATCCCGCGCAGGCGCTGCCGCATCGACGAAACCGGCTCTCGCGCCCGGCGGCGCTCGAATGAAGCGAAGATAGCGGTGAATCCGGCGAAGCCTGCCAGTTATACACAGCATCGCGCGCGCGTTCGGAGGATCACGACCCGCAAAAGTGCTTGAGCTTCTAGCGAAGCACCGCATAATCGTAAGCCGCGGAACGCTTGTTCTAAGCCTGGAACGCGAGTTGCATCGCTGTTGGTGATGCGTTCCGAGATCGGAGACCCCATGTCAAACGTGCCGATTTTGAACCACGCGCCGCCGCCCGAATTCTTCGACGAGCTGCGGGCGGGCACGCTCGGCGAAGGTTTCGCCTTCCTGGAGAGCGGCGTGATCGGCGAGTTTGCTCCCGCCTTCGAGGTTCGCGAAACGCCGCGCAGCCTGCGCATTCAGGCGGATGTACCAGGGGTCCGGGCCAGCAATTTGTCGGTGTTCTTGAGCGGCCAGCGCTTGACCGTGTGGGGCCGCCGCGAGCGCGCGCGCGAAAGCTCGGAGCTCTGGTTCCACGCCTATGAACGCACTTATGGGAGCTTCTGGCGTACGTTTAGGCTGACGCAAACGGTCGATATGGCAACCGCGCGCGCGGTGCTGCAACGCGGTGTGCTTACGATTGCGATCCGCAAGGCGCGGGCAAGCGCGGGGCCGCCATCCGCCGGTCGGGGTCGCCACGCTAGTCTGCTGCAGGCATGACCTTGGCCAGTCTGAGCCAGGTTCCGAAGGCCGCGGACAGCGCGCCCGATCACCGCAAGCATGACCCAGGCCTTTCGGAGGCTCTGCGATTGGTCTCGCGCATCGGAGTGTTGACGGCGCGTGCCGGCGCTGCAGCTTTCCGAGTGCGCGAATGCATGCGCCGCACCGCGCTCGCATTTGGCGCCGCCGAAGCGGAAGTCGTGGTTACGCCGGAAGCCATCTGCGCGTCGGTCGCCGATGACTTCGGCTCGGAAACCCTCGTGACGCGCATCGTGCCGGGTGGCGTCAACATGAACGCGCTCTGCCGTATCGAAATGCTGACCCGTGAAATCGCGGCCGAGCCGCATCGCTACAGCACGACGCGCGTGATCCGCGCCCTCGACGCCATCGAACTAGCGCCGCCGTTGTATCCGCCTTGGGTGACCGTGCTGAGTCTGGGCGCCGCCTGCGCGGCGTTTTGCGGCGTCATTCACGGCTCGCCGTGGCAAATGGCCGCCGCGTTCGTCGGCGCTTGCAGCGGACAGACGCTGCGGCTCTATGCCCACGCGCGCCAGGCGCCCACCGTCGCCGTCGTCACCTTGTCTGCGTTTGCCTCCTGCTGCTTCAGCGAGCTCGCGCTGCTCGTCGAAGGCAGACTGGCCGCCTCGCTCGGTGTCGCCGACTTGGGCCCTGATCTTGCCCGACTCGCGAGCGTGCTCTACCTGATTCCCGGCGTGGGCCTGGTAACTAGCTGGATCGACATCATCCACTTCGATCTTTCGGCGGGGCTCGCGCGCGCCGCTCATGCGAGTCTGATCCTCGGTTGTATCGCGGCGGGTCTACTCATGTTTCTGCAGCTCAACGCTTGGCTCGCGCCATGACGACCAGCCTTCCCCAAGTCGCGTGGCAGGCCGCGCTCGGTCTGGTGGCGACGCTGGGCTTTGCAATTGGTTTCAACTTGCCGCGCGGTGCGCTGTCGCGCGTCGGGCTGGTGGGCATGGCTGGCTTTCTGGTTCGCTTCGGAATGCTCACGCTCGGCCACTCCGTTGCGGCCGCCTCATTCGCTGCAGCATTTTTCATGGGCGTGGTTGGCTACTACGGAGCGCGAACCTTTCGTTATCCACGGGTGCTGTTCACGGTAACGGGTATCATTCCGCTAGTGCCGGGGATCCCCGCGTATCAAGCAATTCTGGAGTTTTCCCACGGCAACCTGTCGCTCGGACTCGAGAATCTGGTGCGCGCGAGTTGGGTGATCATCGCGCTCGCGGCTGGATTGACCGCCGCGCGCGGGTTCACCTGGCCAGAGCGTATTTTGCCGTAAGATCTCAGGCTTGATGCCGCGCGCACCGTCGCCGTCCGCCACTCTGGCGACCCGCCTCTGCCTAGCAGCGTGCGCGCTCGCGAGCAGCGCTTGCTCCTTCACGTTCGTCGACGGCCCGCCCAATCACCCTTCCGCGGCCGCCGCCTTGAATCGGCACGACAAGGTGTGCACGACGAGCCGCCTCGCGCCGATCATCGACACGCTGCTGACAGCGTACGAAGCCACCGGCACCGTCTATGCGCTGCTTGCGACAGACAGCGCGTATCGAAACCGCCCGCTGAGTCGTCGAGCGGACGCCGCGCTCGGCGCTGGCTTTGGAGCGCTGTTTCTGGCCTCCGCAGTCTACGGCTACGTCATGACCGAACGCTGCTCACGCTACTACGCGGAGCCTCCGCTCTAGCCGCACCCGTCATTGGGGCTCGTCGGCCGTGGGCGGCGCGTGCTTCGGCACCTGCGGCGCATCGCGTGGGATCTCGTCGATCCAACCCGCCTTTGCGTCTGGAAACGCGTCGGCGTAGGGCACATACGGTTTTACGTCGAGGATCGGCGTGCCGTCGATGAGATCGACCCCACGCACATAGAGCCGTGTCCCCTCGACACGCACGAGCCGCAGCGCCGAGAGGCCAATCGGGTTCGGACGATCCGGGGAGCGCGTCGCAAACAGACCACGCCGCTGCCGTGAGCCGCGCGGCGTGCGCACCGAAGGCGACCAGCCACCCCCGCGATGCAGAAAGCTCAGCACCCAAATGCGCTCGATCCCGACGAGGTCCTCCAGCGCGCTCGCCGGGATGCGGGCCTCATCGAGTTCGAGCACCGCTTCGGCATCCGAGTCGAATGCCGCCGCCTGCTGCGGCGTGCCGAAGCGTCGTTGGTACGGCGAGCGCACCCAGCCGATGGGCTCCAGGCTGAACGGGCCGGCAACTCTCGGCGACGCTTCGGGCTCTTGCATGCGCCTTCGTCTAGCCGAGACGGTGAACGGACGAAAGCTCGCCAGAGGAGCGGATGTGGATGTAGCCAGTCTGCCCACTCACCGGGCTATGCGCCCCAAAGTCCCACAAAAACCCAGACAACTTCGGGTTTTCGAGAGCGAAACCGGGCTGAAAGGCGCTCGCAACACGCGTTCGACGAGACTCAAAGATCATGCTGCTGGCAATGTCGAATGTACGGGAACTCGACGAGTTGAACGCCTTTGTTCGCTCGATGCCCGCTCCCTATGCGAGCGTTTTCGAGCAGGCGGACACGGAATCGCACTTTCGCGTGGTGCAAGAGCGCAACGGGAAGAAAGCCCACGCGGGCATGTGGCGCGAGCTCCCCGAGGGGGGTGCCGCCGTCTGCGTCGTTGCGGACGATACGCCCGGCCTACTGTCCTTGCTCACCACCGCGTTCACCGCCAACGGGATGGACGTGGTCGGCGCGCAGATCTTTTGCCGTGAGCGCCTGGACGGCGTGGTGGAAGCCGTCGACTTGTTCTGGCTGAGACCCGTCACGCGGGGGCGCTGTATCGAGCCGAGCGAGGTCGTCGCGGTCTCGTTCATGCTCACGGAGATGCTCCAAGAGCACGAGCAACAGCGTCCGTCGTCCCGCACGCCAACCCAGCCCAACGGCCTTTTGGCGTCGACTCGCGTGTATTTCGATGTGCGCTCGTTGCAGCGCGGTGAATCGGTGTTGGTGGTCGAAACACCCGACTGCCCGGGCTTGGTGTTTGCCATCACGAGCGAGCTCTACCGGCAGCGCGCAGAGATCGTAGCGTCCGACATTCGCACCCACGGCGCGGTGGCGAGGGACCGCTTCACGCTGACCGACGAGGAAGGGCGGCCGCTCAACAGCGAGCGCCTGGCGAGCGTGCAGCAGGGCGTGCGCGCAGCGGTACGGCTGCTCGAGCCGCGCGCTCGACGCTAGCCGCGCCACGGATCTGTCGTCGGGTGTTCACGCAACGTTACCCGACTTATTCCGCCCGGCCATTTGTCGTGCTGCTTCGTCTCGAATTGCGGGTGCAAACAACTGTCATCGAACGCGGGCACGCACCCGGGCCCCTGAGTGTACTTGACGCCGCCGAGTCCTGGCTGCCTGCTCTGCCCCCGGAGGTCGACAGATGAAGCTCTATCACAACCCACTTTCGCCCAATGTTCGCCGTGTACGCCTGACCGCGGCCGTGCTCGAGCTCAACCTCGAAGAGAAGGTGCTCGACTTCTCGAAGGGCGAGCACAAAAACCCCGAATATCTCGCGCTGAACCCGAACGGTGCCGTGCCGACCTTGGTGGACGGCGATTTCGTGCTCACCGAGTCTCGCTCGATCATGCAGTACCTCGCGTCCAAGAAGCCGGAGTCCGGTCTATTGCCACGCGACGAGCAGCAACGCGCGGACGTCACCCGCTGGCAGTTCTGGGACGCGGCCCACTTTTCCCCGCAACTTGGCACACTGGCCTTCGAAAAAATGCTGAAAGGCATGATGGGGCTCGGCGAACCCGACGCCGGCAAAGTTCAGGAGGCGCTCACCAATTTCCGACGCTTCGCACAAGTCTTGAACAAGCGCCTCGAGGGCAAGAGCTACGTGGTCGGCAATGCGCTCACGCTCGCCGATCTCACGATCGCGTCCTCGTTGATGTACGCGCAGCAGACCGAAGCTCCGCTGTCCGAGTTCCCCAATGTCCAGGCCTGGTTCTCGCGCATGACCGCGCTGCCGGGTTGGAAGAAGAGCGCCTAAGAACCGCGTCTAGGTGCCCACCCCGCGTCATGCTCGGCGGCTCCGCCGCCTGCGCGTGGCGCCGCCCCTCCCAAGTGTCGCGCCGAACGCGCGCCACGGGAGGGGCCGATCAGGGGCGCCGCGCACGCCAGTGCGGACTCAGCCGTTGCCCGAGAACAC
>JAEUAF010000796.1 GCA_019695485.1 Sorangium sp. | reverse complement strand
CCTCCAGCGCTAGGAAGACGCCGTGCGCGTCCGAGGTGAACAACGCGCTCGGGCGGTTTGCCTTGGTTGCCAAGAGCGCGACGCTGCTCGCCGGTGTGGCCGAGTCGCCAAACTGGAGGGACTCTCCGCTCGGTGCGCTCGAGTCCAAGCCAATGGTTCCGTCCGCGTTGATCCAAGCGCCCCAGACCGTGTCCGCGATGTTGAGCGCCGACGGCTTGTTCAGCTGGCTCGCGAGCGAGCTCGCCAGCAAATAGCTGGTGCTCACCGCGCTTCGAGCGCCCACTTTGAATGTCGAATCGAACGCAACGTGCCAGGCGCGAGCGCCAGCACCGGTGAGCTCGCGCATCCCGACGTAAGCGTGAATCTTGAGGCCGTTGCTGGTGTCGACCGCCAGCGCCGGTGCGCTCACGGGAGGACCCGCAAACTTCAATGAGCCGAGCGCGACTGCCGGAGTTACCGTGGTGCTCGTGGCGCTCAGCCGATACACCGTGGCGTCCGACACGCCCCCGGTCGTCGAGAGCGACGAAAGATAGAACTCGCTCGGGCCAGCGACCATGCTGAGCTGGTACTGACGTTCCGCAATAATCGGATCGAAGTCGCGGTCGAGTACCAAGCCCTCGCGCGGCGCCTGCACGCACACGGGGCCGCTGCCTTGATCGACGCAGCGTGCCACTGTGCAAGGGTCCGTGTCGGTGTCCATGCAGCTTGCCTCGCACGCGCCCAGCCCGCCGCTGCCCGCGGCGCCACTCGCCCCGCCGGACGTCATGCCAGCGCTCGCGCTCGCCCCGCCGGTTGCGGAAACTCCGCCCGAACCTTTCTGCAGCGCGTCGAAGTCGAGCAGAAAGGAACAGCCCGACAGGCTCCCGACTGAGAAAACGAGCGCCGACGCGCACCACGAGCGTCTCATCCAGACCTCAGAAAAAGCCAAGGCTCAGAACCTCCAAAAGGCATGGGCGGCAGCGCCGCCGGGCGTGGGCGTTAGCGCCAGTTGAAGGCGAGGGCCTCGAGCTTGCGGCTCGCTCGGCTTTTCGAGCACCAGCAGCGTGACGCCCACACCAACACCGATCACGGCCGCGCCCGTCAGCAACGTGCTGCTGAGAGCCAGGCCTCGCGCCGGAGACAACGCGGAGTCCGAGCAGTTCGGACTGCAGCTCGACTTGAGGTCATCGTATTTGTTCTGCGCCAAAACCCCTGTGATGACCGCGCCGCCGGCGGCCACCGCACCAATACCGAAGGCCACGAAAATCGGGGTCCTGCCCGGGCGAGTGGAGGGAGCTGCCGGCGCGGGCGGCGCGCTTGCAGGCGGCGGTGCAGAGACGGCGGGCGGCTCTGGGGGTGTAGCTGGCTGCGCGGGCGGAGCGGCAGGTGGAGGATCGTTCGGCTGGCGCTTCTCCAAATTCTGGATACGCAGCTGGACGGTGTCGACGGGCTCGCCCTCGGGCGCCACCGCGAGGTAGTCGCGCAGCGCCGACAGCGCGCCCGCGATGTCCCCTCGCCGCTCCTGAACGGTCGCGATGTTCAGCAAGATCTCGGGGCGTTTGGAAAGCTCGTACGCCTTCTGGAAAGCGCGCAGCGCGTTTTCGTAGTCGCTCTCCTCTAGGTAGGCGGCGCCGGACTCGAAGTGCCGACGAGCGAGCTCGTCCGCGGTGTCGCCCTGGGCGCGACTTGCGATGGGCGAGAGCAATACGCTCGCCGCCAGCAGCGCGACCAACCAACCTTTGATGGGCACTTGTGGCATTCGACGTGTGCCCCGTCCTTCGATATTCAGCGGCCGACCGTGGCGACGGGGGCAGGCGCGTGCAGCAAGCATCGAATCACCCATATCACGCGCGATTCTAGCGCCAGTCGTGATCGCCGTGCGCAGCGAGCTCGAGCGCGGTCGGCGTGAAGCGGGTCCCCCGTGGCGCGCGTGGCTCACGGCCATTCTGCCTGCACTGAAAGTCCCACACCGCCGGCGCTGGCCCGGCCATCAGGCCAAGGCCTCATCGGCCCGCCGTCAGTCGTGCAGCCGCCCGAGACTTCGCCCCTTGATAAATCAAATCACGGAAGCCCGCCCAAGGTGTGTGCTAAGGCGCTCCCCGGATGCCGCGCCGGAACGACATCAATAAGATTCTGCTGATTGGCTCGGGCCCGATCGTCATCGGTCAGGCGTGCGAGTTCGACTACTCGGGAACCCAGGGTGCGAAGGCGCTCACCGGGCTCGGCTACGACGTGGTGTTGGTGAACTCCAACCCCGCCACGATCATGACCGACCCGGAGCTCGTGCGCCGCACGTACATCGAGCCCCTGAACGTCGAAAACGTCGCCGCGATCATCGAGCGCGAGCGCCCCGACGCGTTGCTGCCCACCTTGGGCGGGCAAACCGCGCTAAACCTCGCGCTCGAGCTGCATGGCAGCGGCGTGCTCTCGAAGCACGGTGTGCGCCTGATCGGCGCGCAAGTCGACGCCATTCGCAAGGCCGAGGATCGCCTGCTCTTCAAGGAGGCGATGAAGAACTGCGGGCTCGAATGCGCGCGCTCCGGCTACGCCACCACCGTCGAGGAAGCGCGCATCATCGTCGAAACCACGGGCTATCCTGTGATCTTGCGCCCGAGCTACACGATGGGCGGCGCGGGCGGAGCGGGCGTGTACCGCCCGGAGGATCTCGACGCGCGGGTCGAGTGGGCGCTGTTGCAGTCTCCGACGCGCCAAGTGCTCGTCGAAGAGAGCGTGATCGGCTGGAAGGAATACGAGCTCGAGGTGATCCGCGACTCCGCGGACAACTTCATCGTGGTCTGCTCCATCGAGAACGTCGACCCGATGGGCGTGCACACGGGTGACTCGATCACCGTGGCGCCCGCGATGACCCTCACCGACCGCGAGTACCAGCGCCTGCGCGACGCGGCGCGCACGGTGATGCACGAAATCGGCGTGGAGACCGGCGGCTCGAACGTGCAGTTCGCCGTCGATCCCAAGACCGGGCGCGTGCTGGTCATCGAAATGAACCCGCGCGTTTCGCGCTCGAGCGCGCTCGCCTCCAAGGCTACGGGCTATCCGATCGCCAAGATCGCTGCCAAGCTCGCGGTGGGCTTCACGCTGGACGAGCTGGAGAACGACATCACCGGCACCAGCGCCGCGTTCGAGCCGACCATCGACTACGTCGTCGTGAAGTGGCCACGCTTCGCGTTCGAGAAGTTCCCGGGCGCCGATCCGCGGCTCGGCACACAGATGAAGAGCGTCGGCGAGGCGATGGCCATCGGCCGTACGTTCCCCGAGGCGCTGCAGAAGGCCGCGCGCTCGCTGGAAACCGGCAAGAGCGGCCTCATCAGCCTGGTCGACCGCATCGACTACCGCGTGCTCGCCCGCGAGCCCGAGACGCGTCGCGACCTCACGC
>JAEUAF010000774.1 GCA_019695485.1 Sorangium sp. | reverse complement strand
CCAATTGCGGCGCGGCGCGCGCAGGCGCCGCTGCTGCCGCTTAGCGATGCCGCCTTCCGAAATCGCGCCGGCGTGGCGCGCACTTTGCTCCCCTCTGCGATCAAGGAGCCGCCATGCCCTCATCGCCCTCGATTTTGGCCAATCTCACCGAGGTCGCGAACCAAGCCCAAGCGCTGGCCATCGCTTGGCACATCGTGATCGCGATCGCGGTGGTCGCCGTCGTGCGCGGTCTGCGCCCCTCCGAACGCGCGACTGGGTGGGCCTTGGTGACACCGCTCATTTCGGTGAGCGCGCTGGCCTTCATTTTCGACAACCCTTTCAACGGAGCGCTGTTTGCCGCTCTCGCGTTCGTCTCGGCGCTGTTCGCTCGGCGACTCAGCCGAAAGCCTGCCGCGCTCGGTCCCGCTTGGGCCCGCGCAGTCGGCGTCGCGCTCATCGCGTTTAGCTGGTTTTATCCCCACTTTCTCGCGTCTGGGACGCCGCAAAGCTACCTGCTGGCGGCTCCTACGGGGCTGATCCCGTGTCCGACGCTGGCACTCGTGATCGGGGTCACGTTGCTCGCCAATGGACTTGGGTCGCGTGCGTGGTGCCGAATCGTCGGCGGGGCTGGCGCCTTTTACGGAGTCGTGGGCGTGCTCGGTTTGGGCGTTTGGTTGGACGTCGCGCTGGTCGCGGGGGCTGTTGCGCTGCTCGCAAGCTCGTTCGGCCAGCAGTTGGCGCCCGCCCGCACCATGCGCCTTCTACAGGGCGGCCTTCGAACCCCGATGCGTGGGCGTGCGCCGCGATCCGGTTCGATGAGCTAGCGCGTGGCGTGCCGGAAGTCGCGCTGCTCTGCGGGTGCCAATTTCCGTTTCTGGCGCACCTGGCCCTGCGTCTTGGATGCGATTCGGAAAGTTTCTGGCGGCGATCCCCCTTTGGCTAGATGAGTCCGCGCGTGTGGTGCGATGCGGCCGATCCGCGCGATCGCCCGCCCGCGAAAGGCTGCGCCCGCTCACCGAAAGCGGGTGGTCGAGCAACACCGCCTGGCAGCGGACTCACGTGTTCTAAGACGGCCGGAGATAGAGAAAATGACTTTACGTCCCCTCGCAGCACCCTGGTCCGCGCTCTTCGTACTGGTTGCGAGCGTCGGCTGTGCAGCCAACAGCACCTCCGAAAGCGCTTCGCAGGGGGGCTCTGCGAACGCCTCGGGTGGCAAAGCCGCCACCGGCTCGGGCGGTAGCCCTACCGGTTCGGGTGGCGCGTCGACAGCAGGCGGAGCCACGAGCGCTGGTGGCATCGCTGCCAGCGGAGGCAACCCGAGTCCCGCGAACGGTGGTGCGAGCGCAGGGGCGCCAACGAGCGCTGGGTCTGGTGCCGGGGGGAGCGGCAATCCGCAGGGCGGCGCGTCGAGCGCGGGCGCCAACCAGGCCGGCACGACGGCTGCGGGCGCTTCAGCGGCGGGAGCCAAATCGACGGCTGGCGCGGGCGGCAGTGCTGGCGCCAGCGCGGGCGGCACTACCGGAACGGGGGGCAGCAGCACGGCAGGCGCCGCAGGCAGCGTAGCTGCGGCCGGCGCGAGCGGCGGGACGAGCGTCGGCGGTAGCGGCTTCTATCAGATGGAGAAGCTCAATCGGGGGCTGGTCGCCGTCCAAGTGAGCGGTGGCATCTATGTGGGGTGGCGCATGTTTGGGTTCGAGTACGACGGCGCGAACCCCACGAACGTTTCGTACAACCTCTACCGCGCGGGCGCGAAGATTGCGAACGTCACCGACAGCACGAACTATCTCGATGCGAGTGGGGCCTCGACTTCCTCGTACAGCGTGCGGCCCGTGATCGGCGGCGTGGAAGGCGCCGCCTCCGAGACAGTGACGCCTTGGGCTCAAAATTACCTGCGTATCCCGATCACGCAGCCGAGCAGCATCTACAGCGCCAACGACGGCAGCGTGGGTGACGTCGACGGGGACGGCATCTACGAGATCTTCCTGAAGTGGGATCCGAGCGACTCGAAGGATAACTCTCAGGCCGGCGTGACCAGCGACGTCTTCCTCGATGCGATTCGGATGAACAGCGCTGGCACGCGGCTCTGGCGTATCGATCTCGGGCCCAACATCCGCGCTGGCGCCCACTATACGCAGTTCATCGTTTACGACTTCGACGGCGATGGGAAGGCCGAGCTCGCCTGCAAGACCGCGCCAGGCACCAAGGATGGCACAGGCGCCTATCTGCACATGGGGCCAGCAGCCAACGACGACGATTCGGCGATCTACCGCAACAGTGATGGCTACGTGCTCTCGGGTCCGGAATATCTCACCGTCTTCAACGGCCAAACTGGCGCCGAAATGGCGACGGTAGCCTTCGACGTACCGCGCGGAACCGTGTCGTCATGGGGCGACAGCTATGGAAATCGCGTCGATCGCTTCCTGTCGTCGGCCGCCTATCTCGACAGTACCGGCTTGCCGAGCTTCATCATGGCGCGCGGCTACTACACGCGCACCACGCTCGGGGCGTGGAACTTCCGCAATGGGCAACTCACCCAGCTCTGGAAGTTCGACAGCAATGCCACGCCGAACGACGGCAACGGGCACAACTACTCCGGCCAGGGCTCGCACAGCATGACCGTCGCCAATGTCGACGGCGATCCCGGTCAGGAGATCATGTATGGCGCCATGGCGGTCGACAACGACGGGAAGGGGCTGTGCTCCACGGGTTACAACCACGGTGACGCCGAACACGTGGGCGACTTGATTCCGTCGCGCGCGGGCCTCGAGTTCTTCATGTGCAACGAGGACGGCGCGCACCCGTCCTATCACATCCGCGATGCCCGAACTTGCGCCATCATTCAGTCGGGGCCGGTCAATGGCGCTGACACCGGGCGCTGCGTCGCCGACGACATTTCGCCGAGCAACGCGGGCGCCGAAATGTGGGCATCGAGCGTCGATGGCATGTTCTCGGCGACCAGTAACGCAAACCTCGGCGCCAAGCCGGCGTCGCAAAATTTCTTGATCTACTGGGACGCCGACGAAACGCGCGAGCTCGAGGACGGCACCTCCATCACCAAGTTCGGCGGTGGCACGCTGCAGTCCTGCACGCAGTGCGCCTCCAACAACGGCACCAAATCGACCCCCACGCTGACCGCAGATCTCTACGGTGATTGGCGCGAAGAGGTGATTTGGCGTGAGTCGACCAACACCGGACTTCGCCTCTACACGACGACCGCGCTCACGACCCGGCGCATCTACACGCTGATGCACGACCCGCAGTATCGGATGCAAGTGACCTCCGAACAGACCGCGTATAACCAGCCTCCCCATCCCGGTTTCCACATCGGCAACGGTATGGCGACCCCTCCGTCGCCGAACATCAAGGTGAAGTAGCCCAAGGCCGCGCTTTCCCACGGGACGCGCGTCGTTGAGCCGGGTTTGAGGCTTCCGAGCCCAAACTGGGGGCTCGCCAAGTGCCGAGCCCCGGCCGCGTGTTAAGCCTACGTCTTCAAGGCTTCGCCCCCGGCCCGTGGATCTCGACTCGACCCTACTGTTGATGGGCGCCATTTGGTGTGGCGCAGCGCTGGTGTCCGCTTTGCGCGTGCGGCCCTGGGCGCTCGCCACGCTCGCCGTCGTGCTCGGAGTTATCCTCGTGACGCTCGCGCTCTGGCCCGCCATGCCGTCCGTCGCCGCGCGCTTGGGCTTCGCGCTGACCGTGGTGTTCGTCCTCGCTCCGCCGCGACTGGCAGCGCACAGCACGCTCTTGGCGTTGCGCCAGGACTACCGAGGCGCCAAGCGTTGGCTGCGCGTGGCGAGCCTGCTCCACCCCTCGGAGCAGCTTCGTAAGAGCCGCATCGTGCTCGATGCGCTGGATTTGGCGCACCGTGGCCAGGTGACTCGCGCGATTGAGATCCTCGACTCCGTTCCGGTCGACAGCGGACTCTTCGTGTTGGCTCGCGCGACGCGTTTTCGCCTGCTCGCCGCCTGGCAAGAGCTCATCGATTGGGTGGAGCGCGAGCTCGGAGCCACGCGCGCGGCGCGGCATCCGGAGCTCTTTCCTCATCTGCTGCGCGCACGCGGTGAGGTCGGCGATCTGTCTGGCTTGGTCGGCGATTTCGAGCGCTTGATCGGCAAGCACCGCTCCGCGCTCACGGGCCTCGATTCGCGGCTCTTCGTGCACGCCTTCGTGGGTCATGTCGATTGCGTCTACGCGCTTTTGGCCGGTCCGCTGCGCGCCATGCCCGGCCAGACCCAAGAGTTTTGGATTTTGACGGCAGAATTGGCGGCTGGCCACGAGAACGCGCGCGAGGGATTGTTGGCCCTGCGTGCCGACGCCACGCCCCAGCAGCGCCCGGCGTTCGAGTACCGCCTGCGCCACCCGCTCACCGACCCCGCCTCGCTCACGACTTCCGAACGCGCCATTGTCGAGCGGGACCGCGAGATCATCGACATGAATCTGCACTACGCTCGCGGGCTACGCTTCGCGGGGCGTAGGCCTTGGGCGACGCGCGGCCTGATCGCTGTCAACGTGCTGGTTTTTTGCGTAGAAGCGTTGAGCGGCGGCAGCACCGACGAACAGAATCTCTACCGTCTGGGCGCGGTGATGGCCGATAACCTCACGCTCGGCGAGGCTTGGCGTACGCTCGCGGCGACGTTCCTGCACTTTGGCTGGTTGCACCTGACGCTCAACATGTTCGGCCTACTACTGCTCGGCCCGTTCGTGGAGCGCAGCATTGGTAGCTTTCGCTACCTGGGACTGTACCTGACGTCCGGCATTCTCTCGATGCTGGGGGCCGCCTACTTCTCGGCAGCGGACGCGGTGGTGGTGGGCGCTTCGGGCAGCATCATGGCGATTACGGGCGCCCAGCTGGTGCTCGCTCTGCGCGGATTCCGGCGCGGCGCCCCGCTCGCGAAGCGACACTTGATCGGTTTGGGCGCTGCCGTCGTGCTGCAGACAATCGTTGACGTGTTGACTCCCCAGATCAGTCAAAGTGCTCACATTTGCGGGTTTCTGGCCGGAGTCGGCCTCGCGTTTCTGATGCTTACCGCGTCGAGTGCGAAGGAGGCGCGCGCGTGACCGCTGCACTCGAGCCGCTGGTCAGTTTGCCTTGGATTGTCCGGCTGCGTTGGCTGTTGCTCGGCGGGCAGGTGGTCGCACTCGGCTGCGCGCGCTTTTGGTTCGGAATTCGCCTGCCGGAGGTTCAGCTCGCGTTGCTCGTGCTGTCGATGGGGATTCTGAACGGGCTGCTTGGGCGTTGGCTCGGACGTCGACCCACCCTGCCTTCGGCGGGCGCCGTGGTCGGCGGAATGCTCGTGCTCGACACGCTCGTGCTCACGCTGCTGCTCGCGCTGTCCGGCGGCCCCATGAATCCGTTCACGGTGCTGTACTTGGTGCACATCACGCTCGCGGCGGTCGTGCTCGGCGCCTACTGGACGAGCTTCATCGCTGTCTCGAGCGTCGCGGGCTTTGGTTTGCTGTTCGTGGTGCCCGAAGGCATGGCGGATCCGCATGCGCACGCCGCGCTGATGGCCCACCACCTGCACGGCATGTGGGCGGCTTTCTCGCTGGCGGCGCTGCTCACCGCCTATTTCGTGCGGCGCATCGCGGCCACCATCGCCCTGCAGCGCGAGCACATTGCCCTGCTGCGCGAAGGTGCGGCTCGCAATGCTCGCCTAGCTTCGTTGACCACGCTCGCCGCCGGCGCAGCCCACGAACTCGGGACTCCACTCGGGACGATTGCGGTCGCTGCGCACGAGATTGAAGTGTCCGCCGGCGCGTCAGCAGACACGCTCTCGGACGCGCGTTTGATCCTTGACGAGGTCACGCGCTGCCACGAGATTCTGGCGCAGATGTCGTCGCGCGCCGGCAACCCCCCATCCAGCGCCTCGCGCGTCTCGGGCGCCGAGATCGAACGCCGCTTGCTCGCTCGCTTCGACGCCGCGCGGGCGGCGCGAATCCAAATCGCTGCGCCTGAGAATGATGTCGTTCATGCGCCCCCCGACGAACTGCTGCACTCGGTCTACGCGCTCGTGAAGAACGCGCTCGACGCGAGCGAGGCCGCCGCCCCCGTGGACGTGAGAATCGACTGCGCTCGAGGTGCCGTCGAAATCTCGGTGCAGGACTTCGGCGTCGGGATGGAGCCGCAGGTTTTGGCCCACGCTGGCGAACCGTTCTTCACCACCAAAGAGCCCGGCCGCGGCCTGGGGCTGGGCCTCTTTCTCACGCGCGCCTTTGCCGAGAGCCAGGGCGGCGAATTGGCGTTGGAATCCGAACTGGGGCGAGGCACGCGCGCCGTACTGCGACTGCCAAGCCCAGCGAGCGCCGCGCGATGACGCCGGAAATCGCCGACTTTCTGGTGGTAGATGACGACGAGCGCTTCCGCGAGCGCTTGTTGAAGGCGTTTCGACAGCGTGGGATCGCGGCCCTCGGCGCGGATTCGTACGATGAGGCCGTGCTGCTGGCGAAGACGCAGCGTTTTTCTCGAGCCCTTTTGGATTTGCGGATGCCGGGCCAGAGTGGCCTCGTGCTGTTGCGCGCCCTGCTCGAGGAAAATCCGGAGCTCGAGGTGGTCGTGCTGACGGGTTTTGGCAGCATTGCTACCGCTGTGGACGCGATGCGGCTCGGGGCGCTCGACTATTTGACGAAGCCGTGCGACGCCGACCGCATCCTGGCGGCATTCGCGGCGGAGTCCCACGCGCCGGAGGCTGAACCGAGCTTCGAGACGCCGTCCTTGGCGCGCATCGAGCGCGAACACATCGAGCGCGTGCTGCAGGATTGCAACGGCAACATTTCGAAGGCGGCCCGGGTGCTCGGGATTCATCGCCGGACGCTGCAGTACAAACTCGCGAAATTCCCGGTTCGGCGTTGAATGCTTCGCCTGAGCTTGCGTGCGAAAAATTGCCGCACCCGAGCGCGAACGAGCTCGACTAAAACCGAGCGAAATATGGCCTACTCGCTCGCTGCGCGGCAGGCTCTGGATACGAGGAAGAAATGGGTTCGAGACTTTGGAAAGCGCTTATTTTAACTGGCCTCGGGGTTCTTTTGGGCGGCCCCGGTTGCTCGTCGGAGGCCGTCTCCTGCGACGCCCCCGGCGGGCCCGTGAGCGGTCCGTCGGATGCGCATTGCACGGGGTCGAGTGGCGCCATCGTGCAAGCGACCCATGCTGCCGCCTGCACGCCAACTGCGGCGGGGGTGTCCGGTATTGACGGCGGCGCAGGCGCCGCCGGAGCGAGCGGCAACGATCCCAACTCAGGCGGCGCGCCAGCGCTGGAGCCCGAATCAAGCCCTCCCGTTTACGGGATGGAAGCTGACGACGACGACTGCAAATACCACGTGGCGTGGTCGGCTACACCCGTTTGCGAAGCTTCCAACATCACCTTCCAGGTGGTCGTGACCAGCAAGGTCGATGGTTCGATCGTGCGTGGTGCTGACGTGCGCGCCGAGGTTTTCCAATCGACTCACCTAGCTCCCAACAGCAACACCAAGACGATCGAGCAAGCCGATGGGACGTACAGTGTGGGGCCGGTTCGCTTCGATGCAGCCGGCCAATGGGTGGTGCGGTTCCACCTATTCGAACGCTGCTCCGATGAACTCGAGGACTCACCCCACGGGCATGTGGCATTCTACGTGAATGTTCCGTGAGCGGACGCCGGGAGCCGGTCCGTTGCTTGCCAGCCCGTCGGCGTGGCGTGGCCTGTACGCGCTCTGCTTGGCGGCGCTTGCGGTCGGCTGCAACGGCGCTGGTGACCCGACGACCCCGACGTGTCCAAACGATCTCCCGAGCGCCTGCCCCGGAGCGCCCAGCTATGCCAATGAGATCGCGCCGCTCATCGAAGCTCGCTGCTTTCCCTGTCACGCTAGCGGGGGAGAGGCAGGGCCGAACTGGCTGCTCACGGATCATGCGAACGTTTTTGCCAAACAGAACCAGGTTCTGAAAGAAGTTTACGCTTGCGTGATGCCTCCGTCCGGCGCAAAGAACCTAGAAGCGAGCGAGCGCGCCGCCCTGCTCGCGTGGCTCGTTTGCGAGGCGCCGGACAATTGATCGACACGAAGCCCCTGCGATGACCATGTCACGACGCAGCTACTCGAATTTGCGAGCTTTGCCGGCCGCGGCGCCACTCTGGTGGGCGCTCGAAGTCGGCGTGCTGGCCATCACGTTAGCGACCCCCGCATGTAGCGGCAAGAAGGATGCGGCGAAGGCCTGCGCCACGTTGAGCAGCGTCTGCCCCGCGGTCGAGCCGAGCTATAAAGAGCAGATTTTCCCCATCGTCGAGGCGAAGTGTAACAATTGCCACTCCGCGTCGGTCCCGAATGGGCCGTGGCCGTTCGATTCGTACGAGTCCATCGTCGACTGGCAGCTGTTGATTGTGGATGACATCCAAAGTTGCCGCATGCCGCCAGCGGACGCGGACCCGCCGCTCAGCGAGGCGGAGCGCACGCTGATCAACGATTGGCTCGTGTGCGGAGCCAAGAACAACTAGTACTCCCGTGGTATCCTGAGTCCGATTCAAGGAGGCCCCATGTTCACCAGATTCGCTCTGCTAATCGTGTCAGGTTCGCTCGTTCTCGCGTGTCACGGTTCGCGCGCCGAGGAGCAATCATCCGCCAAGGGCTCTCCGGAAGCCGTGTCGGAAGCTGCTCCGACGATCCCCGAGTCGAGCGTGGCGGATGCCTCTCGCTTGCTAAATGCCAAGGCAGCGACGTTGATCGACGCAAACAACCTCGACACCCGACGGGAATATGGCGTCGTGCCGGGGGCGATCTTACTGTCGAGCTCGCGCGACTACGCCTTCAGCGAGCTGCCGAAAGAGAAGTCCAGCAAGCTGGTTTTCTATTGCGGCGGAATCAAGTGCCGGGCGTCCGACGCGGCGGCAGCTCGCGCCGCCAAGGCCGGCTACTCGGACGTGAGCGTGATGCGCGAGGGAATTCGCGGCTGGAAGGGCGCGGGCCAGCCGGTGCAGAGCCTGCCGCAGACCTGAGGTTTACGGCGTTTGTGAGGTGCCAGCAGCCGGCTGGGCCTCCGGAGCTTCGGCCTGCGCGAGTTTGCAGCCGCCATTTCCCTGGCCGGTCGGGAAATGGTGTACGGGGTCGCTCCGAGACTTTTCATGCCCAAGAATGACTCCGGCTTGGACGAGCCGTGCGCAGACCAATCAGCAGACGGGCGCGGACGCGCGGATTTCAATCGAGTGCTGCGGAGCGAGGTGCGATCGCGCCTCCAGGCCATGGGCGAGTCCCGCGCGGGTGGCGCGGCCGTTCTGTTCAAGTTCGTCGTGTTGCTGGTCAACCTGGCTGGCTTCTATGTGCTGACTCTGCGCGTTGAGTCGTTCGTCGGCGCAAGCCTGGCGGTCGTCGGGTTGTCGCTCAGCGTGGTCGCATTGCTGCTCGGCGTGATGCACGACGCGAGTCACTCGGCGTTCAGCGAGCATGTCTGGCTCAACCGGCTGGCAAACTTCAGCTTGGTCGTGGTGGGTGGCAGCGCGATCAGTTGGCATCACGAGCACGTCGTGCGCCATCACGCCCATACCAACGTGCTCGGGCTCGACTCCGATTTGGAAACGGGCGGGCTCTTACGCCTTCACGCGGGCCAGCCGTGGCGGCCGCTGCATCAATTTCAGCATCTGTATGCGTGGCTTTTGTACGGCGGCGTTTCGCTGAAATGGATCTGGTTCGAGGACTTCGACGACGTCATCTTCAACCGCTACGATCTCGGCAAGAAGGCGCGCCTCATTCACGCAGCCGAAGTGCTCTTAGCCAAAGGGCTGCAAGTATTCACGCTGCTGGTGGTGCCGAGCTTGGTGTGGGGACTTGGGCGCGCCTTCGCGAGCTACATCCTGCTGTTCTTCGTGATCAGTGTGACGACCGCCGTGACCTTCGTGGTCGCTCATTTGTCGGGCGTTCAGGCGATGCCGCGCGCGCGGCGAGAAGCACCGCCGGACTGGGCCGAATTTCAGCTATCGACCACTGCCGACTTTGCGACTCAAAATCGCGTTTTGACGTGGCTCCTGGGTGGCCTCAACTATCAGGTCGAACACCACCTGTTCCCGCACGTCTCGCATCGTCACTACCCGTGGATTCGGGACATCGTGCGGCGCGAAGCGGGAACGCGCGGCCTCAGGTACCACGAGTTCCCGAGTTTTTGGGCGGCGTTGCGCGGGCACTTTTCTCAACTGAGTGCGCTCGGCGCGCCGCCGAGCTTGGTCGCGGCTGAGCTCGAGATCGAGCCCAGCGCTCGCGCTCGCTGAGCACGTAGTCGCGGCCAGACAGCGCTGCTAGTGTGGCAAATCCCGGGTTGGCCGCCACACTAACGGGGACGCGAGGGACGCGGCGCTTTCGCCCGTCACCTCTGCGCTACTCGCTGCTCTTGCAGGCGTAGGTGATTCGGTACTCTTTGAGGTCTTGGGTGACAGAAGAGGTGTTCTTGGAGGCCCCCTTCTTCTTGAACTCGGTGTCCTCGGCCCCTTCGGTGGTCTCGCCGACCTTGGCCATTTCCTCGCCCGTGATCTCGTAGCCACTCGGACAGTTCGAGGCCATTTGGTGCTTCGCATCCTCCATGGCTTTGTCGCGGTCGCCCTTGAGCGCCAGCACGCCGCCGCCCTTGTCGCGCTTCACCATTTCGGCATGCCCCTGGATCAGGAATGAGCACCCCGCCACACCGAGCCAAAGGATCGACCACACAGCCGCCGACTTTTTCATATTCCTATCGCCTCCAAAGATTCCCGAACTTCAATTGCCCGCGCTGCCCGATGCGTCTCATCGAAAATGCAGCCCACGTTGGCACCACATACCAAGGGTTTCCGGCGAAGAGAAGCGGCCGTCCGAATTCGTCAGGCGCCAGGCAGGCTGGCCGATGGGCCAAAGTGGAGCATCGCTCGGCGAAAAGTTCTCGCATCCGGCCGGCGGCGCTGACTGAGCGCTGCTCGCCCCCCGCTCGCCACACGAGCGACGCAGGGGATGAACCATCGCGCGAAGGGTGGCGGCCCCTGCGCCTCAAACAGGAGAGGGAGCCGATCTGGTCGCGCCGCGCCCGCGGGCAACGGCGTCGACACCGTGCTTGATTGGCAGGCGACGCGAGAACCGCGACCGGCAATTGGCCGACTCGCTAGCGTGCGATCATTGGCTGTGTGAAGCGTGCGTGGGCGACGATCCGCTTCCGCCATCATTCTGTGTGGTCCGCGCGCCAATCGTCACACACCGAGTCGCGCTTTGCCTGAGTGTCGCGAACGGTATCACCCGCGCTTCACGTGCTCAGTGACTCGAAGTGTCTGTCGTTTCGGACTAAACTAACGAGCGCGGTGCGCGTTTGAGCGCGGTTGCATTCGCGAGTGGGCCTAGATGGAACTCGAAGAGACCACGGAAATGCGTCTGATTCGCCATTGGCGATCGGGCGATAGGAACGCGGGCGATCGCTTGCTGCGACGCTACGAGCGAGTGCTCCGGAACTTCTTCGCGCGGCGCGTCTCGCGCGACGTCGATGACTTGGTGCAGCGGACGTTGCTCGCCTGCCTGCAGTCGGTCGAAAACTTCGAAGGGCGATCGAGCTTCAAGAGCTATCTACTCGGGATTGCGCACAACCAGTTCTTGGCGAGCCTGCGCACGCACACGGCGTCAGCTGCGGACCCGCAAATGCTCACGACCGCGCCGGACGAATCGCCGAGTCAGCTGGCCGCTTTCCGCGAGGAACAGCTGATTTTGGTGCTGGCGCTGATCAAGGTCGAGCCCGAATTTCAGGCGGCGCTCAAGCTCTTCTACTGGGCTGGTCGTTCCCTCGAGCAGATCGCCGAGGAGCTCGCGGTTCCCGTTGGCACGGTGAAGAGTCGTCTGGCGCGTGGGCGCGCTCAACTTCGCGACAACGTGCTGGCAATGAACGTCGCGCCCCGCGTGCGCGACGAGGCGCTGCGTGAAGTCGCCGAGTGGACGCGCTCGCGTTGAGTGGCCACGCCGCTCAGCAGCCCGTCCGTCGCTAGGTTGGGACCCGTGCGGTCGCGCTGCTCGTCTATTCGCTCGCGCCCGGGGCGGGATGCGGGCTCGGTCGAGGGCGCCGCTTCGAAGACTTCTGGGCAGGGCTGCCCGCGTCGACCAAAGGCAATTCGTCGATCGACAGGACGCGCAGTTCGGGCGTGGCCGCGCCTTCGGGCGGCGTGGCCGCTGCGCGAGGAACCTGCGGCGCGGCGCGCAGGGCTTGCGCGCGGGGCGCTGCGCTCACGGCGCGTGTTGGCGCGGGGTCGCGGCCGCGCGCAAGACGCTGTCCAATTCGAGTCAAGCCTTGGCGCGCGCTCTCGGCCGTAGCAGCGGCTCGCTGCTGCAGGAGGCGTGCGGCCTGTGGTCTCAATATCGCGAACGCCGAGCAGGCCGCGAGGGCGCTCGTCAGGAGTAACAGCGACAGCAGCCAGCCCCGCGCGGTTCGGCTCTGCTTGGCGCGATTGCGCCTCGCCGCGGCGGGCGCTGAAGCCGGGTGTTGCGTTTCTGGAATGGCGAGGCGGGGCGTTGGAGGGGGCGAAAGGTAAAGCTGGGTCTCGTCCTCGTCGGATGGCAAACCCAGGATCGGCGCTGGGGATGGGGCGCGCTCGACCTTGGTGGGTTCCTCGGGTTGTCGGGACACCCAATCCGAGTCGATGTCCGCGTCGATGAGGTCCGACGCGGACGCTCGCGAATGGCTCGCTGGGGGACGCTCGGGCCTAACGGATGCGCGTGTCGAGCTCTGTTCGGCGCGCCGCTGCGTGCGGTCGACCAGCATCGAGATCTGCACTTTGTCGTCGGGGGGGGCGACCGAATCCTTGAGCAATGCCTTCTGCTCGTGCAGCGTGGCAAAGGCCACGCCCTCGACGTAGCGAGCGATCTCGTTGCGCGTCGCCGGGCGCACCGCGGCTTCGAGCGCTCGCGCGAATTCGGCTGCTGACTGGAAGCGGCGCTCGGGGGTGGGCTCGAGGGCGCGAACAAGCACGGCGTCGAGCGCAGGCGTCACGCGCGCGTTAACCTGCGAAGGCTTGATGACGGGGCGCGACATGAAGCGCAGCATGCTGTCGACGGGGCTTGCGCCCTCCAGCAGGCGCCGCCCGGTCAAGCACTCCCAGAGCACCACGCCGGTCGCGAAGATGTCGGCGCGAGCATCGGCGCGCCGATCGAAAACCTGCTCCGGCGCGTGGTAGCCGCTGCGTCCCGCGGAGTGACTCGCGGTGTCTCCAAGCAGGGAGCTCTTGGCGCTCCCGAAGTTGACGAGTCGCGCCGTGCCGTCGACGCCGACCAGCACGTTGTCCGGCGCAATCCCGGCGTGCACCACCTCGAGCGGCGTGTCGAACGAGTCCACGGCCGTGTGAGCTGCCTGCAACGCGTGAAGCATGCCGCTCGCGATGCCGCCGCTGATCGGGATGGGTAAGCGATTGCCCTGATCGAGCAGCTGCTCGAGCGTCGCGCTGACCACGTACTCGATGACCAACAGCCACTCGCCCTTGGACTGAATCAGATCGAGCACCGGCAGGACGTTCGGGTGACGAACGTGACAGCCGAGTAGCGCGTCCGGCGAGAGTCCGGGCGTCGCGCTGGGCTCCCGACCAGGCTGCCGTTGCAGGTGCTGGACGACGACGCGGCGGCGAAAGCCAGCGGCGCCCTCGACGAAGGCCACGTGGGCGTTCGGCAGGCCTCCATACGCGAAGCGTTCGCAAACCGTGTAGCGGGTCGAATTGACGCGCGGCGTGGTCTCCTCGAGCAGCCGCAGCGGCGTGGCGACGATGTCGGTCTTTTGACTCTCGTCATCGAAGTCGGACAAGGCAGGCCCGAGATCGAACGAGCCTCCACGGCGAGGGGTAGGGACTGCCAAGGGTAGATCCAGCAAAGAAGAGTGACGCGGCCAAAGTTTCGGCGCAGCAGGCCGAGCTCTTGCCGCGTGCGGCGACTTCCTTCTAGTGTCGCGTCGGCATGCCGAGGTTCCCCGAATTCGACCGAGCCAGAGTCGATCCATCGTGCGTAAAGGTGTGTTGATGCGGTCCAATCTGGGCTGCAATCTGGTGCGAGCCTCGATCGTGGGAGGACGTGCGCGTCTGGGATCCGGCGCTCGTTGGCTCGGGCTTGGCAGCGCGCTCGCGCTCTCGTTGCTGTCGGGCAACGCGCGCGCGCTCGACAAGCAGGGCAGCGCTCATGGCGGCAAAGTCGCTGGGGATAGCGACGGGATGGCGCTCTCCGGCTCGCTGCTGATCGGTGTGGCGGCATTCAATCCGACCTACGCGGCACGTCCAGACAACACGGGGCACGCGCTATTGCGCGTTACCCCGCACTTCGATTTCGATCTTATCGGGCGGCGCTTGTCGATCCCGATCGACGTGAATGTGTTCTCGGATCGTGACCGTCGCGGCCTCCGCAAGCTGCTGCCGACGGAGCTCGACCTGATCTCGGGGCTAACCAGCACCGTGGCCACGGGACGCGCGTCGGCGCTCGAATTCGGCGTGCGCGCCGAGCGGGACTTGCCGGTCGATCGCGGCGGAATCACGCAGTCCTACGTCGACGCGCGTCTGCGCCTGCTCTACGCGCTTGCGCCCGCGATACGTGGGCTGTCCGACGCGCTCGGTGACGGCGACGTGACCGGCGCCTGCACGCTCGGTTGGTTCGCGTACAATCCGTCCTACGCCGCGCGGCCCGACAACACCGGACGCGCGCTGGTCCGCTATGGAGCCTCGCTGGCGATAGACGTCTTGAAGCATCGCCTCAGTCTAGGGGTCGACCTCGTGAGTTTCACCGACCGCGAAGCGAACGCGGTGCGCCCCTCGGAACTCGATGTCACCTCGAGCCTTAGCTACCATCTCCCCTTCGGCCAAGTGCAGGCCGCGTACGAGCGCGACCTGCCGCTCGATCGCGGCGGCTTGACGCAGCATTTCCTGCTGCTGTCCTGGGCGCAAGGTTTCGAGTTGTGGTCGCGTCCGTCGGCGCGGCCCGCTCTGCCGGAGCCGACGCAAGCGCTGTGAGCTTCCCGCACGGCTGACTCCATGGCCCGGGAGCTGCGGGTTCGGCTGAGATCCGAACCCGCGCTGCTCGGTTGTTCAATCTGCCGCGACGTGCTCCGCGATCAGACACTCGGTGGTTAGCATGAGGCTCGCAACACTAGCCGCGTTCTGAATGGCGCTGCGCA
>JAEUAF010000734.1 GCA_019695485.1 Sorangium sp. | reverse complement strand
CGTGGCGGCGGTCGCGACCGTTACTGAGCCGGTGTGTCGAGCGGGAGCCTCGGCGCCCGCCTCGCGCGCCCATAACCCCTAGGACCTAGGGGTGAAAAGAGACACGGCGTCGAACCCAGGTTCTGGGCTCGGCGCCGTCTGTCATTTAGGTCCCAGGTGAGAGCGACTCGAGCTGCGCTTGGCGCATGCGAGAAGGCACTTGCCTAGGCCGTCCAGGCGGCAGTCTCGGCGCGGACCTGGCCTAGCTCTTCTTCGAGAACCATTGCCGCTAGGCGGGGGTCGACGGGGGGCGCGGCCTCGGGAACCTCGCGATAGGCGCCGTAGGCCGCCGTCAGGCGTTCAGTTGCGACGCGCATCGCGTTCATCTTTGCCACGTCGCCACTCGAACCGCTGAACGCCCCGGCCGCGAGACGCCTCACGAGCTCGATGCGCGCCGCCAACTCCGCGGCCAGGCGACTCAGGGGCTCGGGCACCGCATCCGCTGGATCCCAACGCTCGACGCGAATCGTCGCGTCCAGTGACTCAGTGAGGCGCTCCAAAGCGTCCCGGAAGCTCTTCACGCGCGTATCATTCATGCTCACTCCGCTGCATACCTAACGATTTCCTTATCAGCTCGGGATCTTACGTTGGGGGGTTGGCTCGTTCGGCGGCGCTCGGTGCGGCTCTTTCGCGCGCATGGGTGGCGAGGCACTCGATCCACTTGGGTTCGCGCTCAGCGCATTCGACCATCGACCCGAGCGCTCGCGACGAGCCGAGACGGCACCGCACACACAGGTAACGCCGTCCCACGCACGAGAATCGGCAACGGGCGTCTACCGAGCTCGCAACGTACGCCCCAACCTGTCGCAGGTCAAGGCACCATGGAACTTCAGCCGGCAGGTGCCGGCACTGTCTTCGACACTCGATAGCGCGAGAAGAGGTGCGAGCCCTGCCGGCGACAGCTCAACAATTCGAGCGGGACCCCGCCCAAATCCAGGCCTTCCACCAACGCCCGGCGCCCATCACCCGCTGTTCGCCCGAAGAGGATCGGAGACGATGTCAGGAAGAGCTCATCTAGCATTCGCTCGGAGACGAGCTCTGCTACCAACGAAGGGCCGCCCTCACTCAAGATCAGATTCAGCCCCTCGTCGTTCAGCAAACGCACCACCTCGGCGAGCCGAACACGCCCCGCGCCAAGGCCAAGCACGCGCGCAGTCGATGGCAGCTCGGACGCGAGGCGCGTCGCAGCCAATGGCGTCGTCACCACGATCGCGTCGCGCAGCGCCGGCTCGCTCACATCGAACGTGCCACTCTCACTCACCAAGACCAACTTTGGTTGTGCGCTGAGCCCCAGCGCGCGCCGCGCATCCGCGTATGACTCGGCGCGCGATGGATCGATGACACCTGGGTACCAGTAGTGGCCGCGCGCGCGTCGGAAGGTGCCGGCACCAACCAACACCGCGTCGGCGCATGCTCGCAATAGACCCATCACGAAGCGATCCGCAGCGCTGTTCTGACTGACGATCTGCCCCGATTCCTGCGCGCCGGGCAACCCCACCACGCCGTCAAGCGAAGCCACCAGATTGGCCACCACCCGCGGCCGCCCGAAGCCCAGACTTCCCCCGTAGGTCGAGGTCAGGCAGGACGGCAGCTCGAAGCGCGGCAGGTCGCGTTGCTCGAACAGCAGCTCCAGCGAGGGCTCCTGGAAAACAGAGTCAGCAGGTTCTCGTGCGCTCATTGCCGGTAGTCTAGGGCATTCATCGCCTCGCGGGCAGTCGGGCCGCGCCGCCGAACCTCGAGGGCGCTTGGGAGGCGAGGACCAACGTGCAATAATCCGCCGGACGTGCGGGAAGAGTCTTTTTCGGAAGGGCAGCTCATAGCCGGCAAATACCGCGTGGAGCGAGTCCTTGGTTCCGGCGCGATGGGCGTGGTGGTTGCGGCCTGGCATGAGGATCTCGCGCAGCGCGTGGCCGTGAAAATCGTGCGTGCCGAGACGGTGGCACGCAAGGACAGCGCCGAGCGCTTCCGCCGCGAGGCTCGCGCGGCCGCGCGGCTGCGTGGCGAGCACATCGTTCGCGTCATCGACGTGGGTACCCTGGAAGATCAAACGCCGTTCATGGTGATGGAGTTCTTGGAGGGCAACGACCTCGCGCAAGAGCTCGAGCGCCGTGGTCCGCTGCCCGTCGCGGAGGCCACGCGCTACTTGCTAGAGGTCGTGGAAGCGGTGGCGGAGGCCCACGCAGCAGGCATCGTCCATCGGGATCTCAAGCCGGCGAACCTATTTCTTTCATCGCAGCCCGACGGCTCGCGAACGATCAAAGTGCTCGACTTCGGAGTGTCCAAGACCGTGAACGAGCAACCCGGGTCTGTGTTGCTGACGCAGGAGTTCGCGTTCATCGGCTCACCTTTGTACATGTCGCCCGAGCAGATGCGCTCCGCGCATGACGTCGACGCAGGCACCGACATCTGGGCGCTCGGCGTGATTTTATTCGAGCTCCTGAGCGGTCAGCCGCCCTTCGTGTCAGACAGCATTGCCGGGCTCGTCCGCGCGCAGCTGGAATCCAAAATCGAACTCCGCGCCAAGCGGCCAGAGCTCTCGCCTGACCTCGAGGCGATCGTGCGCACGTGCCTCGCCTACGAGCGCCGAGCTCGCTACGCAGACGTTGCCGAACTCGGCGCTGTGCTGGTGCCTTTTGCGCCGGAACATCGGGTGCACGCTGAGCGGGCGCGACGCGTGCTCACACCGCGCGGCACGTCCGACAGCAACGCCGCGATACTTGCGCCGACGCCGGCGCAGGCGCTCGCGGTGGCGAGCTCTCCCGGAGAGCAGCCGGTAACGCTCGGCCCCGCCGCTGC
>JAEUAF010000576.1 GCA_019695485.1 Sorangium sp. | reverse complement strand
GCGATTGGTGGGGCCCTCGTCCTGCTCGTCACCGCGGCGGCCGCGTTCTTCTTGCTGAAGGGCCCGGGGCCAATCGAGGCCAAGGTGGGCCTCGACACGGACGGCAAGGAGCAGCTCGAGCTTTCCTGCGGCGGCTGCGCAGATGGCGACCAAGTCCGTCTCAACCAAACGGTAGCGACGTTCCATGGCGGGCGTGCGGCCGTGCGTGTCCCTGTCCCACTCAAAGTCGGGGAGAACCGCTTCGAGCTCGCGATTGCGCGCTCGGGGGCGCGCAAGGAGTCGCACGTCGCACTGAGCGTTCCTCTCGAGTTCCGCGTTCGCACCGATGTGAGCCGGCTCGCGCTAGGCGAGCCCCGCTTCAGCGTGCGCGTCGAAGCCGTGCCGGGTAGCCAGGTCGAGGTGGACGGCCACGCGCTGGCACTCATCGCTGGCCAGGCCACTCACGAGGTCGATGTGTCGAAGGAGCTCAGTGGTTTGGACCCCGCGGTCAAGAAACTCGAGCGCCGCTTGGCGTATCAGATAAGGCCAGCTGGACGCGCTCCACAACAAGGCCAAGTCACCGTCCAGCTCGGCATCGTCCCGCTCACCCTTCAAGCTCCCGGCGAGAGCATTACCATCGATACCCCAACGTTCTTGCTCGCCGGACGAACCGCGAAGGGCGCCACCGTCAGCGTGGGAGGCCGGGCCATTCCGACGGAACCCGACGGACACTTCACGCAAAATCTGGCGGTCTCGACGCTCGGCGAGACGAACGTCACGGTCGGAGCGAGCTCCCCGCAACTAGCCCCGCGCCTGTTCTCATTTCGAGTGCGGCGCGTGGCGAACTTGGCCGCGGAGGGCAAGCTACGCCGCGCCACAGCGACGCAGTCCTACGCAACCATCATCGCGGATCTCGAACAGAAGCATGACTGGCAGGTCGCGCTCGACGGCAGCGTGGCGGAGCTCGGCGGGGACGAGTTCTCGACGACGATCCTGCTCGACACGAAGAGCGGCTGCAAGGTCGCACCCTGTCTAACGAAAGTGGTGCACGGAGCGCGTCTCAGCTTGAAGACGGGCGACCGAGTGAGCGTCTTCGGTCGCGTGCGAGCCGCCGTCGATGGCCCGCGTGGCAGCAAAGTTCCTGAAGTGTTCGCCGACTTCGTGGTCAAGGCTGGGCGGTGACCGCGTCCGCCATTTCGCCCATCGATTGCCCGGACTGCGGACAACATTCTCCGTCCGATGCGCGCTTCTGTTGCCATTGTGGGCGCGGCTTCACGATTTCTCAAGAGAACGCGGTTTCGAATCGCTTCGCTCCCGAGCAGCCCGTCGTTCACTCATTGCGAGTGGGCGCTCCGCCAAGCTCCGCGTTTCCGTTGCACGATCGCCCGACCGAGCCGCCCCACGTTGCGGACCCCCTAATCGGCCGCATCGTCGCCGATCGCTACAGAATCGTCGAGCAAATCGGGCGCGGAGGGATGGGCGTCGTCTACCGAGTCGAACATGCGCGCATCGGCAAATTGATGGCGCTCAAGTTGCTCACCGGTGAGCTGACTCGCGACGGTCTTCAGGTGGCTCGCTTCAAGCGCGAAGCCCTGATGGCGAGCAAGCTCTCGCACCCGAACACCGTGCAAGTGTTCGATTTCGGCAATGCGGACGGCCTGGTCTACCTGGCGATGGAGTATCTGCGCGGCGAAGATCTGGGCCGCATCATCCGGCGCGAGGGCGCGTTATCCCCAGAACGCGCAATCAAGCTGATGATCCAAGTCGCCGCCTCGCTCTCCGAGGCGCATGAGAAGGGCATCATCCACCGAGATTTGAAGCCCGAGAACATCCTGATCATCCGCGGCCACTCGGGCGAGGAGGTCGTCAAGGTGCTCGACTTCGGGCTGGCCAAGTTGCGTGAGTCGAGCGAGCTCTCCGACGTGACCTCGCGCGGAGCCATCGTGGGCACGCCCTATTACATGTCTCCGGAACAGATCCGCGGCGAAGGCGCGGAGCCGAGCAGCGACATCTATTCGCTCGGAGCGCTCACCTACGTTTGCCTCACCGGGCAGCCTGTGTTCGACGCCAACACGCCGCTCGGCGTCTTCACGAAGCATCTACTGGAAGCCCCGGTCGCGCCACACCTGCGTCGCCCTGATCTGCGCATTCCGGAGAACGTGAGCCGGCTCGTGCTGAGCACGCTCCAGAAAGATCCCAGCCAACGGCCGCACAGCGTGCTGGCCCTAAGGGAGTCCCTGCTGCGCCAGCTAGAGGGCGACGGCCCAGCGCAAGTCGAGCTTTCGCCGGTGGCGATCCAAGAGCTGACCGACGCTGACAGTGAAGCGGCCACGCGCGCGGAAGTCGAACGCTACGAAAAAAAGCTGCGCCGCCGTAGTCGGCTGGCTGCGTTCGCGGCTGTGCTGTCGGGGCTCACGGTACTGCTAGGGCTGGGCCTCACCGTGCGGCGACTGCGTGCCCCTCCGATCTTCAACGGCAGGGAACTAGAACCGAACGACTCAGCCAGCATTGCTCAGCCGTTGCCGCGCTGGGCCCCTGTCTCGGGACGTATCGGTCAGCGCATCGACGCCGACCGGAGTGATCGCGATTTTTATCGCATGCAGATCCCGGCCAGCAAGGGCGTTAGCCTTTCACTGAAGGCGCTGCCCAATATGGCAACGTGCCTTTGGATCTACGCCGAAGGATCCGAGTCCCCGTTCGGGCGATATTGCAGCGGCGCTCCAGGCCGCGATCTGTTTGTTCGACAGCTGGCGCTGCCACGCGGAAACTATCTATTCGGCGTCATGCAAGATCGGGAGGCCTACACGCGCAGCGGACCACCACCCGTTTACGAGAACGTGTCTGACGACTATGTATTGCAGATTGCGCCGGTCACACCCGCTGAAGGGCGTGAGGTTGAACCCAACGACACCCCGCGCAATCCCAGCACGCTCACGGCGCCCGGCTCACTTAGCGGGCAACTCGCGTTCATGCGTGACGTCGACGTCGTATGCGCGATCGCCGCAGGTTCACTGCGCTTCGTCGTAGAAGATGGCAACGAACACTTGCGACCGAGGGAATCCGTACTCCAAATCAAACCCCTCGCGGGGCCGGAGGCGGAGGTCCCGGTGCGGGTGCACCGCACCGCTGAAGGGTTTTCCAAGTCCTCCCGAGATGTCGTCGGCCCCTGGCACGGCTCAAAGGTGGTGAGTGAAGGCACGCCGGTCTGCCTCGAGCTCTCCCTCGCAGTAAACCCTTGGGCCCCGACCCCAACTTCGGAAATCGCGCCAGCCAGCGAGACGGAATACGTGGTTCATGCTGAAGCGCTCTGAGGCCGTTCGGATCTCGCAAGCGTTGGCCATCTGCGGTGTCGTCGGCGTGTGCGCCGGGCACGCGCGCGCCAAGAGCTCGCGCATCGACCCGAATCGGGTCCACACGTACTCGCTGCGCCCTGCAGCGCTCAACCAGACACTCAGCGACAGCCCTTTGCCGAGCGTTCCCAGCGTCGCGTGGCGGGTGCGCGTGGCGGGAGGGATCGCGTTCCCACCCGCGGCCGTCCCCGGTGGAGGCGCTGTGATGGCGCTCACGACCCCTGTGCTCGTTGAGTACGACTCGCACGGCAAGCTGGTGTGGACGGCGCGGCTAGGCGTCTCCCCGGCCGCGACGAGCCCATTGCTGCTCGGCAGCGGTCAGCGTCTCGTGTTCACGCAAAACGCCGAAGCCCTAGGTTTTTCCGAGCGAGGTCGCCTCATCTCGCGAACCCAGCTGCCGCTCGGCAACCTCGAGACGGCCCCACTGATTAGCGCGGCGGACGACGGAGGCTTGCTGATTGCGAGTGGACGTCGCCTGTCGCGGCTCGACGCTTCGCTAAATGTCGCGTTCTCCACGCGCAGCGATGCCGACATTCGGGCCTTGGTCGCCACCGGCAGCGGGTCGGTCGTAATCACTACTACCGGCTCTGTGCTCGAGGTGACGCGGGACGGCCACCTGCGCCAGGCCGGCAGCTTCGCGGGCCGCGTCGACGCTGTCGGCAAGCTCAGCGCCGAGCGCCTGATCGCCATTGTCGATGGCAAGCGGCTCAGTGAGTTTGACCTCTCGAGCGGCGTCGTCAAAACGGACTTCGCGGAAGCAGACCAGGAGCTCTTGCCTGGCCTCGCCGCGAATGAACGGGCTGGCGCCAGAGCTATTACGGTGTCGGAGTTTCTAGTCGCGGTAGGCGTTGACGGGCGCGAAGCATTTCGGGTGACGCTCCCGAGCGGCGGGCCCGCGTCACGCTCCGCCGTGAGCGAAATGGTCCTAGATGCAGCCGGCACGGTGATCATCGCGCGCAGCGGCGCCGATCTGGTCACGATCCGCGCGGACGGCTCGCTCGTTCGAACGGAAGGCACCGCGTGTGCCGAGCCGTTGCGCCCGCTCGGTGCGGACGCGGGCACGGCCCTGTTCGCGTGCCGCTCCGGCATCCTATTCGGCTTGGTAGAACGCCGAGATGATCTGGGTACACCTCCGAAAATTGGCTGGATTCAGTAGCGACTCACTGAAACGAGCAGCGCCACGCCGTAGTTCGTCCCCTGCCGTTTCAGTGCGTGCTGATCGACGTCGGTACTTGCCGTCGTGGCCGTTCCGCCAAGGCGAAGGAGGCCTCCAAGGCACCACTTGCCACCGAGGGCGATGTCGTAGCCCGCAAAGACATCGAACCCAAGACCACCGCCAGAGTAGTCCGTCAACTCGGGGTGGCCGGAAACAGACTGTGTCAGGGAGGCGAGTGCCAGCACTCCGCCGAAATGCGCACCCAGACGAGGGTTCGGGAAGGCGTCCACGAACACACCGAGTGCGGCGCTCTGCGACTTCCCGGCCGCGGAGGCGCCGCTGCCGATCGAGGCGTGAGGATCGTTCTGCCCGCTGTAGCTAAAAGCGGGGCCTAAAACCACGCCGCGTGACAGCGACCACCCCGCGTAGACGTCGAGCGCCACCCCCAAGCCATTCGAGGTTACATCGGGCACACTGATCCGGTCCGACTGCACCAGAGTGCGACCGTACGCCGCGCCGAGATTGAGCCGCAGATAGAAGCCATCGCGAGCGGATTGCACTTCAGTTGCCGCAGCGGCACTCGGTGCCCGTCGCAACGCGGACGAGGCGGGAGCAGCCACAGCCTTGCTTTCCCGCGGGCGGCGCGGCGGCGGCGGCGGCGGTGCCGGGATTGGGGGAGCCGCGGCGCTCGCATCTGGCGGGTCGAGCGCCGGCGGGGGTGCACTGACGGGCTCCGACGCGGCGCCCTCGGACGCCGCGTACGCCACCTGTTCCCCTGCCGTGGAAAGGGCTAGGAAGAGCGCACCCGAAACACCCAAGACCCTCCCGAACAGGTGCAATGCGATCAGCGGCACTGGTCAGACCCTACTCCACTGCCTATACTACCTGCGCCGTGTGGTTTAGACCTCAAGTCGGCCCACAATCAGAAAGGTAAGATGGCAGGATGATCTCGATTACTGAGCTCGCAGCAGGCAAAGTCCGTGAGATTTCGACCGCGGAGGGGCTTCAGGGTCAGGGTCTACGCTTGCGCGTGATCGGCGGAGGTTGCGCGGGCTTTCAGTACGACCTCTACTTCGAAGAGAAGGCTACCGACCTCGATGAGCAATTCGAGTCGAATGGCGTTCAGCTTTTCGTCGATCCCCTGAGCTACCAGTACCTCGACGGCACGCAGATCGATTACGTCGAGACCTCGACGGGGTCGGGCTTCAAGTTCGGAAACCCCAATGTTTCCGGCACTTGTGGCTGCGGCTCCTCGTTCAAAGTCTGATTTCGCTGCGCAACCAATCGAAACGCCGCCAGGGTCGATCCCAAGGCGCTGTCGGCGTTTCGGCCGGAGTCTTACGAGCCCGCAGGGCTCGAGCGCCGTGGCGCCTTAACTCCGCGTGTCTTACTGAGCGGGTGAGCGCGGTCGTACAACCGCACTGGAACTCGACGGTCTGAGCCCACGAAGCACGCGGGGGCGTGCTCGTGGACGAGCGAGCGCCCCCAACCAGTTTGTCCATGCCGATCGTCGCTTCGCACTTGCCAAACGTCCGAAGCGGACCCCCGGCGCAACCAGGCCCGCTAGGGGCGCGTAGCTCCAACCGATTACAACGGCTTACCTGGACAACAACGCCCATGTCGAAGGGTTGACTAACTATTGTCTAGGTTTCAAGCTGAACAAATCAGACTGGGTTAGATTCAATGGCGCGACAGATCGATTCGGACGTCACCCGCTACATCTCACACGTGAACGGCTTCCCGCTGCTCTCGAGGGAAGCGGAAGCGAAACTCATCCACTCTTGGCGCGAAGAGCATGACGACAGCGCTCGGCAGGCCCTGGTCGAATCGCACCTACGCTACGTCGTGGCGATAGCACTGCGCTACCGCCGCTACGGCATGCTGATGAGTGAGCTCATCGCCGAAGGCAACTTCGGGATGGTACATGCCCTCGACAAATTCGACCCGGAGCGCGGCACGCGCTTCGTCACCTATGCGGCGTACTGGATCCGCGCCTACATCCTGAACCACATCATTCGCGGGTGGAGCCTGGTGGGTGTCGGTTCGGGCGCACTTCGCTCGAAGATGTTCTTCAAGCTGCGTCGCGAGCGCGTGCGGATCACGAACCTGGTGGGTGAAGGCGACCAGGCGGACGAGATGCTTGCGGAGGTGCTCGAGCTACCGAAGGCCAAGGTCGTTTCGATGGTCCGCCGCCTGGAGGCGCGAGACGTGTCGCTCGACTCCAAGGTGTTCGACGACTCCCCGACCACGCTCGGTGACACCCTGCTCTCCAACGATGTAAGCCAGGAGGATCGTCTGGGTGCGAGCCAGGTTGGTGTCCATCTGCACGAGGCCCTGCAGAGCGCCATGGCGACGCTCGACAAGCGCGAGCGCTATATCGTTGAAAAGCGCTTGATGGCGGACGCCGAAGACGAGCTGTCGTTAGCTGAGATCGGGCGCCGACTCGGCGTGTCGCGCGAACGCGCGCGCCAACTCGAGGCACGCGCCAAGCGCAAGCTGAAGAGCCGCATCGGCGATCTGCCGGGGCTCGCAGACATCCCGCTCCGCGCGGCGTGAGCGACCCGACGGAAACTCGTGCTAGGGTTCGCGTGTCGCAGCCGCTCAGACGCTCGCTCGGCGTGGCTTGCCACGCCGAGAGGAAAGTCCGGGCTCCGCAGGGCAGGATGCCGGGTAACGCCCGGTGAGGGAAACCTCGAGGAAAGTGCCACAGAAAACGAGAAACCGCCGACCGCGCCGCAAGGCTCCGTCGGTAAGGGTGAAACGGTGGGGTAAGAGCCCACCGCGCTACCGGTAACGGTTGCGGCACGGCAAACCCCATCCGGAGCAAGGCCACGTAGAGGGGCGTTCGAGGGCTGCCCGCCCGAGCCCCTGGGTAGGCCGCACGAGGCGCGCGGTAACGCGCGTCCCAGAGGAATGACCGTCGCGAGAAGCGAGGCGACTCGTCTCTCGAACAGAACCCGGCTTACGAGTGACTGCGACCGCGCCCGCCAAGGGAAACTTTGGCGGGCGTGTCTATATTTGCTTGGCGGACGGGCGTGGCTTCGCGCGCGAGCGTCACTGCGCGACGAACACGAATGGGACGTTCACTGTCGTCGTGCCTCCAGACGGAGGAAACTGCCAGCCCCGCACGCGCCCGGCGATGCACTGGGCCAAGCCACGGTAACCGCGCGGATCGCCGCCGGTGCTCACGTCTTGAACACTGCCACTCGGACCGATGGTAATGGCCACGGAAACACGCGCGGAGGTCGGCGCGTCTTTGTCGCGCCCGTCGAGGGCCGGCTGCCAACAACTACGTTTCACGCTGGGCGTATAGCGGGACACAACACCGGTCAGTTGGGCCTGGTCGAGCTGTCCGCCGCCGGA
>JAEUAF010000477.1 GCA_019695485.1 Sorangium sp. | reverse complement strand
GTGGCTGATGGGCTTCGTCTATGGTCCACTCGGAGCCTGGCTGCCGAGCTTGTTTCCGGCGCGCGTGCGCTACACCGGCGCGTCGCTAGCCTTCAACGTGGGCGGCATCCTGGGCGGTGCGCTGTCCCCGATCATCGCCCAGGCACTCGCGCTGCGGGGCGGGCTTTCCCTGGTCGGCCTGTACCTGAGCGGAGCCGCGCTGGTCAGCCTCATTGCATTGCTGTCCCTTCCGGCCGCGCCGGACCCTCGCTAGGCGTTCCACCCTTTCAGCCCCCGGGCGCCCAACCGCAACCGCCCCGCAGCAGCTGAGGGCGGCTCGGCGCGACAGCTTCCGCGAAGAAGGCAGGCAACCGAAGGCGACGTGCGCTGGTCGAGCAAGTTAGCTCGAGCCCGAGCGAACCGCGAGACGTCGGGCGCATTCAGCGCTAGTCGAAGGAGATGCTCGCCCTGCTGCACGTGCCCTCTCCACGCATGAACGAGTGCGTCGTAAGCTTCGTCGAGCGGCAGCCGATCGACCTCGCGCTCGTCCACCAGCAGCACGCGAACTATTGCCGCTTGCTCGAGGAGTGCGGGGCCACACTCACCATTCTCCGAGAGAATTCGGACTACCCCGATTGCGTCTTCATCGAAGACACAGCGATTGTGCTCGACGAGCTCGCCATCATCGCAGCGCTCGGCGCCCCATCGCGGCGTGGCGAGGCGGCCGGCGTCGAGGCGACCCTTCGCGAACATCGACCCATCGCGCGCATCGTTCCACCCGCCATGCTCGAAGGCGGGGACGTGCTTCGCGTCGGGAAACAGCTGCTCGTGGGCGTCACCACGCGCAGCAACGCACGGGGGATTGAGGCCTTGGCCGCGCTCGCCCCAGGCTACACAGTGATTCCGGTCCGGGTGCGCGGCTGCTTGCATCTGAAGAGCGCGTGCAGCGCTCTCCCCGACGGTCGCCTGCTGATCAGCAAGGACTATTTGGATCTGGAACCACTGGCTGGCTTCGGGCTACTCGACGCCCCGCCGCAAGAACCGGGGGCGGCGAATATCGTCGTGTGTGGCGGCCGCATCTGCATGCCGTCGGCCCACGCGCGCACGGCGGAGCTGCTTTCCCAGCAGGGTTTCGAGGTGCACAGCACCGACTTGTCCGAGTTCGCGAAGGCCGAGGGCTCGGCGACCTGCTTGTCGATACTGATTCCGTAACCTCACCCTATTACGACGACACGATACATCACCCCTCCGGAAGCGCTCGGAAAGGCCGTTGCCCATATGCGTTGCAGGAAGCTTGGCACTCTCCTATCTTGCGGCACGGCAAGGTGGAGTGGATGGACACGACGAGCTTTCTTCAGCTGGTACTGAACGGCAATGAAGCCGAGGCCCTGGCTCGTGTAGAGTGCGAGCCAGCGCTCGCAGCAGCACGAAACAGCGAGGGCGTGTCGGTGATCTGCCTCGCTGTTTACGCAGGGCGGCGCGCACTGGCGAGCGAGCTTGCCAGACGCCGCGAACGGCTCGACATTTTCGAAGCGAGCTGCGTGGGAGACGCGACGCGGGTTCGGCAACTCTGCGCGGAAGATGCGGCGCTTGCCAACGCGGTGTCACCCGACGGATTCGGAGCGCTCGGCTACAGCGCCTTCTTCGGCCATATCGATGCCCTGCGCGCGCTACTCGCGCACGGCGCGCGCGTCGACGCGCCCTCGCGAAATGCGATGGGCGTCTACCCCATCAACAGCGCCGCCGCGCATTCCGATCAACAGAAAGCCATTGCGCTCGTGCAATCGTTGCTCGAGGCCGGCGCGGATCCGAATTCGCGCCAAGCCAGCGGCTACACCGTGCTGCAAGAGGCGGCTTTCGACGGCAATGTGCCGCTGATCCGCCTGCTCGTCGCGCGCGGGGCAGATCGGCAGCTCGTCAACCCCGAGGGCCAAACCGCCCTCGAAATCGCCCGCACCGAGGGCCACCCCGACGCCGTCCGCGAATTGGAAGAGCCGCGGACCGACTGAGAGAGCGCGCTAGTTGCAGCCGATCGGTTTGGTACTGATCGCGATATCGTCGTACCAAATCTCGGCGTCGGGACCGGCATACTTCTCGAAGCCGAAGTGGAACGCACCGAGCGCATCCTGCTTCCAGTCCGTGCGATGCAGATCGGGAACCTCCACGCCACCAACCCAGAAATCGACCGTCGAATTGGGCGGATCGAAGAAGCTCTCCACGCAGACCCACGCCTTTTCCGCAAACACCACGCCGGGCTTACCATCCGTCCAAAAGTTGTTGTTCGACAAGAAGCCGCGGTCCCCGTCGGGCTGATTGATCATCAGCATCGACTTCATCACCCCGACCCGCGTTTCGTCGTTGGAGCTCGTGGCGCCGGCCGCGCCCGCCTTGAAATACGTATTGTGACCATCCGTCATTGGCGCGCCGATCCGGATGAACACCCGCAAATAGAGCGCACTCGCGGGCGCCGGAAACACAGGCGCACCAGCCAACTCGAGGAAGGTCTGATAGCCGCAAAGGCTACTCACGTGCACGGACTTCGAGCCGCTATGCGCAGGCGTCGTCGCATCGACCACGACCGTACCGCTGCCGTTCAGCGCGAGCTTCCAAGGGGCGGGCGGCGCCATGCCGACTGTCGTGCCGGTTTCGAACGTATCGCAAAACAAGAGCCCACTCGCCGCACAACCGCTCGCAGCGCCGGCGCCCCCGCCCGCGGAATTGGCGCCCGCCGCGTTCGAACCCGCACTGCCGCC
>JAEUAF010000380.1 GCA_019695485.1 Sorangium sp. | reverse complement strand
TTCTGCGCCGACGGATTCCCTTACCTGCACGAGACACCCAGCTCGGCTCGGTCGAACGCGACCGATTTCAAACCATCGCTCTTGGTCCTGATTGGTCCATTCGTGGACGTCGAATTGCCTCATGCGCTTTCGGACTCGAGCATCGGCCACTCCCTTCACCTCGAAGCCAGGCTGTCGGCTGCGATGTTTTCTGAAGGCGATGCTGACACCGAATTCGCGAAGGGCGGGCCGCTGATGTTCGGGGGTGCAGCAACGATCGGCGTGCGCCGCGAGTTTGCGGCGAGCGGGCGTTGGACATTAGGGCTCTCGGGTCGGGTGACGGTCGGCGCGGTTACCGAGCCTGAAGTCGTCGGGCGTACCGAATGGTTGCTGCTGCCTTCGGTGCTGCTCGACAGCGTCTACCGTTGAGCCTGCCCATGTCAGTACGCTGACGGCGCTCCGCGGGAGGGGGAGCAGGAGGCGCAGCCTGCGCGAGCCGGTACGGAATTTTCTTGCTGCCGAAGGAACAAATGGCCACCCCCCCCGCGTTGCAAAGGCGAATCTCGCCGCGCTCCGCAGCTTCAGAACGCTTATCGAAGCGACCCTTACGGCTTCGCACAGGATTCGTTCTCGAACGATTTCGACGCGTTTGCGCGAACTGCGCGACACGCTGGAGCGCTCGTCGGGAACAAGGGTGCGTAGGAGCCCCGATTTAGCTGAAACGCTTTCAGCGATAACGCGACTGTTTCGAGCTCGGAAACTTCCAGGAAAGCTCCACCACATGTGTGCTCCCGATCGGCTGCAGCGAAAGCGCGAGTCATCGAAATGCACTGTTGACGTTCACGCTCAGAGTTCTAACCTGACTTGGTGCTGAGAGCTTTTCCGCGCGGCGCACGACTCAAGGGGATTCGTGGGCCCACTCCATGGAAAAGCTTGCGAAGGAGGTAATGCGAAGATGAATGCTGTCGTGACGGATCGCATCCGGGAGCTCGAGCTTTTGCATCGCAACCTCGACGAGGCAGTGACACGCCTCGGCCGGCGTGCCTTCCTCACGCCAGGGGAACAACAGGAGTTCGCCCAACTCAAAAAACAGAAGCTGATGACGAAAGATCAGCTCACCGCGCTTCGGCGCTAAACGAAAGTCCGTAGTTCGTTAGTGGAAGAACAGAAAATCGAGGACGTCGAGCCTAGTTGACTCGACGTCCTCTGTTCTTTTGTGGCTCAAGGAGCGGGGGCGTCCTTCGGAGCATCGTCGCCAGACTTGGCGTCGGCGGGCTTCGCGGTATCGCCGGCCTTGGTGCTGTCGGCGTCACCCTTCTCGGCGCCGCCGTAGACATCTTGATTCAGCTCGTCGAGGGATTTGGCGAGCCGCTCTTTCCACTCGGGGCCCAGACCGCCCGGATGCTCCTGCTCGGTCGCCTTCGCGAGCGCGAGCCAGTGCCGCGCGTCCGGCCGAAAGCCCAAGCGGTAGTCGGTCATGCCGCGCAAATAGGAATAGCGCGACTGGTCGTTATAGCTGAGTGAGTCCGTGTCTGGCTCGAGGCTCCGCCAGATCGCCAGCGCGTGCTCGTACTGGTTCTCTTCGTACAAGCGCTGCCCGCGATTCAAATCCTCGCGATAAGTCGCGCACGCCGAGACGGCAGCACACACAAAAAATGACGCAAGGGTCCGGACTCGCATTGCGGGAAGGCTATCTTGAGGCGGGTTCGCCGATCAAGCGCTCGCGGGAAGCCAGCGGCCCTGGGCGAACCTGGCCCGGAAAACCCCGCTCTCGGTCAGCGTCGCCGATAATGCAGCCTAAAAATCGGCAAGCCGTCGGCGATGGCGCGATGCTCCCGCGGGCTTCTGGCCGAGAACGGGTTCTCGGCGACGCGCGCCTCGCTCCCCAGCGGCGAAAACTCGGGGTGCTCGGCGAACAAGGACTCGAAACCCTCGGCGCGCTCGAGTACGTCCGTCTGCAAGAACACTTGCCCGCCGGGTCGCACCGTCCGACAAAGCTGCTCGAGCACCGTTGCCCCCATGACCAACCGCTTCTTGTGGCGCTTCTTCCACCAGGGATCCGGAAAGTGAACGAATACGGTGTCGAGGCAGGCGTCGGGAAAGCGCGCGATGGCGGGGCGTGCGTCTTCGGCGAACACGCGCGCGCGCCCGGCCAGGCCACGCTCGTGCAAACGCTGGTCGACAATCGACGCCCATTTCAGGCGAATCTCGAGCCCGACGATGCAAATCGCAGGGTCCACGCCCAGGCGCTCGAAGATGAAGCCGCCACGACCGGGTCCAATTTCGAGTTCGACGGGGCGACCGCCACTCTGGACGAGCTCACGAGGATCGAGGCGATCGCCGTCGGGCAAGCGCGGCGCGATGGCTGCGTAGGGGTGTTGCTTCATGACAGATAGGGCAAGTGCGTTGCGGACGCGCCTTGTAGCACTGGTTTCCGAGACTGCCTGGCAACACGCGCAGATCCGGCTGCGGGCCGCTTTGCCCGTGCTGGTGCCGACCCTGATGCTGTCCTGGCTGTCGGTGCGCGCCGTGCTGGAAAAGACCGGGGGCGTGCCCGCGATGCCGCTCGACGATAGCTACATTCACTTCCAATTCGCCCGCTCGATCGCGGACGGAGCGCCGCTCCACTACTCACCGGGCTGCGGCGCCGTGGGGGGCGCCACCAGCTTGCTCTGGCCGACCCTCCTGTCCGTCGGCTACCTGCTCGGGCTGCGCGGTCACTCCTTGGTGTGGGAAGCCTGGCTGCTCGGCTTCACGGCGCTCGGGCTACTCGCGCACGAGGCGCGACGCGCGACGGAAGGCCTGGTGAGGCCCGGGAACGCAGTGGGCGCCGGGCTCTTGATCCTGTGCTTCAGTGCAAACACCTGGTTTGCAGCGAGCGGGATGGAGGTGGTGCCGCTCGCGTGGCTGATGCTGCGTGGCGTCCGGCGTGCGGCGGAATGGTGCGAACTCTCAGCTGACGACGACGAAATCGGGCGGCGCCGGCTCGAACTCGTGTTGTTGAGCGCGGCTGCTCCGTTGATGCGCCCCGAAGGCGCCCTGATCAGTATGCTGATCGCTTTGGCTTTGGGCCTGGCACCGCGTCGACGGTCGCGCGCGTTCGCGCTGTTCGCGCTGTGCGCACCTCTGCTGCCGGCGCTGCTAAATCGCGCGCTGACGGGTGATTTTGCCTCCACGACCGCGCGTTCGAAGTGGCTGCTCCTCAATCCATATTCGACGCCGGCAAGCGTGTACGAAGCGCTGCGCAGTCATGCCATCCTGCTGGTGTCGACGCTGTTGAACGGCGAGGTGTGGAGCGCGCTGTTTCTGCCGCGCGGCAGCGCTCCGCTGCTGCTCGCGGCACTGGCGGCGCTGTCCTGGGCTGGCTATCGCCGCGACCGACTGCCACGCGCGCTGCTCTTGACGGCGCTCGGCCTTGGGATCCTGTTTCCGGGTAGCTACGACTGCCCGCTCTGCAATCGCTTGCGTTATCTGTGGCCCTTCTTCCCTGCCTGGTTGGTGGGAGCCGCCGTGCTAGCCGATCTGGTGGGCGCCGAGTTCGCGCGGGCCTCGAAGGAATTCGTGCATGCTGGGCGTGTCGCGCTGGGCGCCATGGCCGGCGCGCTACTCGGGTATTTGCCGTTCGCGCTCGACGACCTGGGCACGAGTGCGGCCGCCATCTTCAGGCAGCAAGTGTCGCTCGGCGTGTGGGCAGAAAGCGAGCTCCCCAGGGCGGCGCGCATCGGCGTCAACGACACTGGCGCGATCGCGTATTTCTCCGGCCGCACGACGTTCGATGTGGTTGGGCTGACCACGGCCGGTGAAGCACGCTACTGGACGGCGGGCTCCGGCTCACGTTTCGAGCACTACGAGCGGCTCGGCAAGGCACGCTTGCCGACGCACTATATCGTGTACCCCGAGTGGTTCGCGCTCGAAGACTTGCTCGGCGCGGAGCTTACCGAACGCTACGTGCCAGGCGCCAGCATCCTCGGCGGCTCGCGCATGGTCGCCTACGAAGCCGACTACTCGCGGCTCGGCTCCGGAGAGAAACCAGGCACTGTCGACGCGCGCCCGCTCGTCGACAGCCTCGACGTCGCAGACCTCGAGAGTGAGCAAGCGCATGCTTACGAGCTCGACAACGCGACGCAGCGTCAGAACTTCGTGGTCCGCGATGCAGAGCGGCTCGATGGCGCGCGCTCGGAGCGCACGCGCGATCGCTTCCGCATGCAGTTTCGGCAGGGCGGCGCGCTGATCATTCGCGCGGGCACGAGCCTGCCGAGCGAGCTCCGAGTCCGCATCGGCGAGCACGAGCTTAGCCAGGCGTGGCCAAGCTCGGCGTGGCACGAGGCTCTGCTCGCGCTGCCACCGGAGGTCGGCTCGGGCCTCGCCAGCGTCGAGGTGCGCGCAAGCTACGGGACCTTCACGAGCCTCCACTATTATTCGCTCGGCCCCGGCTGACCGACGCCCGATCGCGCTGATTTCAGCTGGGGAGGCGAGCGCTGGCCTGTCAGGCCCGAGCGCTGCTATACCCCCAAAATCATGCGCAAACGCCGTCTCGGCAAGACCGGCCTCGAGGTGAGTGAGCTCAGCCTGGGCACGTGGGGCCTTTCCGGTGACGGCTACGGCCCAGTCACCGAGGCTGAGCAAGACCGAGTCCTCGAGCGCGCTCTCGCCATGGGTGTGCGCGCCTTCGAGACCGCAGACTGCTACGCCGAAGGTCGCATGGAGGAGCGCATCGGGGCGCGCGTCCCAGAAAACCTCGGAGCCTTCGTGGTCACCAAGATCGGGACGCGCAAGGATGGCACGATCCCCCGCAAAGACTTCGCGGTCGACTACTTGAAGGACGCGCTGCAACGCTCCCGCGATCGCTTGAAGCGCGACACCATCGATTGCGTGCTGCTCCACAATCCTTCCCGGCAAGCCTTCGACAATCCGCTGCTTCCCGAGTTCATGCGCGAGCTGAAGGAGCGTGGGATGGTGCGCTGCTGGGGTGTGAGCGCAGGCACGGGCGAAGTCGGCCGCGCGGCGATGCAGGCGGGCGCCGAGGTGTTGGAGCTAGCGTACAACGTGTTTCACGCACAAGAGATGCTGGAGCTCGAAGCCGAACTCGGGCAGCGCGAGGTCGGCGTGCTGGCGCGCTCGACGCTCGCACACGGCCTTTTGTGCGGTCTATGGCCACCCGACAAGCAATTTGCGGCGAACGACCATCGCGCGGAGCGCTGGAGCACGGACGAGCTCCGACGCCGCATTTCGCAGCTCAATCCGCTGCGCACGCTGCTCTCCGCCGAGCTGCCCTCGCTGCGCGGGATCGCGCTGCGCTTCGTGCTCAGCAACACCTTGGTCTCGAGCGCCGTGCTGGGCCCGCGCAATTGCCTGCAGCTCGACCAGCTGGTGCGCGAGGCCGGCAAAGAGCCGCCCTACCTCGAGGATCAAAAGCGCGTCGACCTGCGCGAGCGGCTGGTAACGGTGGGAGTGTACGTATGATGACCCTCGAGGAGCTGTCGATTCTGGTCGGAGTGGCCGCTGAAGCCGCCGAGCTCGTGGATCGCATCTATCAGACGCCGTTCCGCGTGGACTTCAAGGGACCGAGTGACCCGGTGACGGACGCGGATCGGGCGGCCAACACCTTGATTTGCGAGCGGCTCAGCCTGGCGTTTCCTGGCGTGCCGATCGTCGCCGAGGAGAGCGCGCCCGAGACATTTTCCGACTTTCGCAGCAAAGAGCGCATCTTCTTCGTCGATCCGGTGGACGGCACCCGCGAGTTCGTGCTCCGAAACGGCGAATTCGTGGTGATGATCGGTGTGGTGGAGGGCGACGAGGCCACCGCCGCCGTGATTCACGCGCCCGCAACCCGCCACGTCTGGGTGGGCTTGGTCGGCTATGGGGCCTTCGAAATCACGCCGGCGGGTGAACGGCGCCCGATCCACGTCACGGAGCTCGGCGAGCTCGCTGAGGCGCGCATCGTTTCCTCACGCTCCCACCGCACGCCGCTGCTCGAGCAGGTTCTCGCTGATCTCGGCGCCAAGGAAATCGTGCAGCAAGGCAGCGCGGGGCTCAAGGGCGCACGCGTCGCCGGCGGTGAGGCGGACGCCTACGTCGCCCCTCACTACGCCGGCCAGCGCTGGGACGTGTGCCCGAGCGATGCGCTGGTGCGCGCCGCGGGTGGGCGCGTCAGCGATGCCTACGGCAAGGCTATCGACTATCGAGCCGAGAAGCTCGGCCAAGACAGCGGATTCGTCGTATCGAACGGCAAGATTCATGATGCGCTGCTGGCCCGCCTTGCCGCGGGCCGAGAGTACGACGCTTGAGATATCAAACTGCGCTTTCCGCGGAAGCTGGACGCCCTGGCTACAGTGTAAGGCGCGCGGGCGAGGAGCAGCGGTTGAAATGGGGAAGACCCGAGCGCTAGACTTAGCGGCTCGCGAGGCAGAACCGAAGGCGGCGCATGGAAGGAGTAGTGTTAGCAGGCAAGTATCGCCTCGAGTCGTTGCTTGGGCGCGGCGGCATGGGGTCGGTTTGGCGCGCCATGCACCTCGGGTTACAGGCACCTGTGGCGGTGAAGCTGATGGATCCGGTGATCGCGCGGGATCCGACGTCCCTCGCGCGCTTTCATCGCGAGGCGCGCGCCGCGGCCAGCCTGCGTAGCCCACACGTCGTTCAGATCCTCGACCACGGCATCGACGAAGGCACTCAGACGCCCTTCATCGTGATGGAGATGCTCGAGGGTGAGAGCCTGGCGCAGCGCTTGAACCGCGTGGGCCGCTTGGGTCCAAACGACACCGCGCGCCTGCTGACGGACGTCTGTCGCGCGCTCACTCGCGCGCACGACGCGGGCATCGTGCATCGCGATCTCAAGCCCGACAACATCTTCTTGGTCTGGAACGACGACCACGAGATCGCCAAAGTGCTCGACTTCGGGGTCGCCAAGTCTCACGCATACATGCTCGGCGGCGATTCGGCGACACACACCGGCGCGGTGATTGGAACGCCGTACTACATGAGCCCCGAGCAGATCAGCGGCGCCAAAGAGGTCGATTTTCGCAGCGACGTCTGGGCGCTCGGTATCATCGCGTTCGAGTGCTTGACCGGCGAACGGCCGTTTCGCGCTGAGACCATCGGCGGGCTCGCGATCATGATTTGCACTCAGCAGATCCCGCGCGCATCCACGCTCGGCACGGTACCTCCCGCCTTCGACGCTTGGTTCGAGCGCGCCCTCGCGCGCGCGCCCCAAGATCGGTTTCAATCCGTGCGCGAGCTGGCCGAAAGTTTACGACGCGTGTGTGGTAGCGCGGACGCAACAGGGGCGCAGGCTGCGCTCGCACCCGCAGCGGCCCCTCACGCGCTTGGCGGCGCCACGGGCCCGACGCGACCCTCCAATTCCGGACCGAACGGCGCAGCCGATGCGCCGAGCGC
>JAEUAF010000360.1 GCA_019695485.1 Sorangium sp. | reverse complement strand
TCCATTCCTCGCCGCGAGCAATCAGCTCTACGTAGTCCGAGCCCTGCTCCACGAACACGTCGAAGGGCGGCTCTTCACCCGTCAGCAGTCGTCTGACTTGGGCTCGGAGCGCGTCTGCGATCCGGGGTTGCAGCGCCAAGAGCGCGCCGACGTCTCGTTCATGCTCCTGGGGAAACAAGGTGCGCAACTGCGGCTCGGGGAGCACATGGCAGACGGCCAGTTCGTTCCCTCGAACGTCGGCGAGCGCGAGGCCCTGACGCACCGCTTCGTCGGACACGGGACTCAGATCAGATCCAACTAGAATGCGCATATCATGCGTCTCCTCAGCCCATTCGATCGCTGCGTTTGAAGTAATTTTTCGCGTAGGCAACGAGCTGCCCATCCGTCGGATGGTCGACTGTTTCTATGCCCACGATGTTTGCCTCGAGTTTGTGCTCGTGGCGCTGGAGATACCTGAGAAACTCGAGTTTTGCGTTGGAGGGACCGACAATCAGCAAGGCTTGCGCGCCCTCGACCGCTCGCGAAATGGCTTGAAAGAAGCGTTGCGCATCGTCAGGGTGCTCTTTCAGCCCCTCCGCGCCCTTCGAGTGCCGATGGTGGATGTTCTGGAGCGGCGCCGTGATGGTCACCTCGTCCGTGCTGTCGGCGGCCACGTGAAAGATGCGCGCTTCCTTGTGATCGATCCAAATGGCGACGTGCTTGGTCATGCGAGACTTCTCCGTAAACTTCAGGCAGCTGATATTCAGCTCAAAGAAACACCCAGGAGGCGACCGATGAGCGCCGTGACTACCATCGCCAAGCCGCCTCCTAGCGTGACGCGCAGGGCGGCGCGTCCGCGGGGGGCGCCGCCGAGGTCCCCTCCCAACGCACCGAGCGCCGCCAGGCTTCCAAGTGAAACCGCGGCGATCGCGGGCACGCGCCAGGCCGCCGGGGTGACCAGCAGGGCCGCAATCGGCAGCGACGCGAAGACGGCGAAGCTCGTCGCCGAAATCCACGCGGCTTGCAATGGCCGCGCCATGGACTCGCGGTCGATTCCGAGCTCATCGCGCATGTGCGCGCCGAGTCGGTCCTTGGCGCTCAATTGCTGCGCCACCTTCAGCGCGAGCTCCTCGTCGAGCCCGCGTTGGACGTAGATCATGGCGAGCTCCTCGAGTTCGGCCTGCGGCTGGCCCGTTAGCTCCTGCTTCTCGAGCTCGATGTCTGCTTGTTCGGCGTCGCGCTGGGAGCTTACCGAGACATATTCGCCGACCGCCATCGACATCGCTCCGGCGACCAGACCAGCGATGCCCGCGACGAGAATGGCTTGTTTCGCCGCCGACGATGCAGCGACGCCCAGCATCAAGCTTGCGGTCGAGACAATGGCGTCGTCCGAGCCGAGGACTGCGGCCCGCAGCCAGCCGGCGCGATGGCTGCGGTGCGTTTCGGTCGGGGGTGGGGCAGATTGGCGTGGCATGTCCTGCTGCATAGTCGCGCTGTCGCGCGTCTGCGCCTCAGAACTAACCAAAGCAAGAAGCGTGCCCCCTGGCAGCAGTTCGTTCAGTTCGTCACGCCGGAGACGACGACGTTGGCGAGCATCAGGCTCTTACCCGAGGCCGCGGCGGCCGTGCTGTAGGGGTAGACGCGGATGACCAGTATTTGGCCGCTCTCGACGTTCACGCCCAGACTTGGGTAGTTGCTGCTCACCAGCACGTCTTTGGTCCCGCTCAGATTGCTCTCGAGCACGGTGGGGTTACTAAAGTCGGAGTTCAGCGCGTAGGCGATATCCCAGTGCACATTGCTGCCGCCGCTGGTGCCGGCCGAGAGTGAAATGGAATCGAGGGTGAAGGTGCCGCTCGCGACAGGCAGCGTGAATTCGACGTAGCGAGCTTCATTGCGCGCACCCTCGGCCGGCCACGCGCCGCCAGTGATGTCGAAGCGTGCCGCGGAGTTGGCGACGCTCTTGTTCACGAGCCCCATCAGCGTGGCTGGCACCGCGTCGACCGCACCGCTCACTTGAGCGTCCATCACGATGGAGCTCCCCGAAAACATGGCCCAAGTGGCCGTCGCTGGCGTCCCGGACAGCGCCACTTTGCCGTTCCCGGTGAGGGAAATCACGCCCGGGTGCGCATTGGGTGGTGTGTTGCCGTAGTCGAGCGTCAGGCTCGTGTGGCTGACGGTCAAGTCCGCGTTATAAGCGATCGGATCGGTCGGAGAAAAACGCACCGTGATGACGCTGCCCGTATAAGCGGCGTCGCATTCGATGGTGAGCGTGCTGTCGAAGTGGGTGCCGTCGCTTGAAATGGTGTAGCCGCTTGGCGCCGTGATCGTGATGGTGCCCGTGGCATCGCCGAACGCCGTGAGACGGAAGGACTTGTCGAGTGTGCTGCCAGCGTAGAGCCCGCCGAAGCCGAGCGTGCCGCTGTCCAGCATCAAGCGGGGCCCGGCGTTCTTGGCGTAGTTCGAGAGGATCCCCTGCTCGTTCAGAGCGCGCACGACCTCTTTGGCCATCAGCAGCGCGCCGAGCTCTCGGATATGAGTTTGGTCGCCCTCGATGTACACGTAGCTCAGCGTATCGAGCGCCGCGTGCGCTTCCACCATGTCTTTGCTCCAGGCCGTGATGTCCACGACGGGGACGTCGTGCTTCTCGGCAATGGCCTTCATGGCTGCCGGATAGTCCCCGCGTGGCGCGCTCTCGCCGGGGTAGGGCGTCGTGATGTCGTGCTGACCAGCCACGGTCACTTGAGGGGGCGACCCGCTCAGATACTCGCGTACGAATGGAGTCAGGAGCACCGGAATGCCGCCGAGCTCCCGCGTTTCTACGATGTAGCGCTCGAGATAGTCGTAATAGGTCCCGGCGACGCTGCCGTTCTGATTATTGCTCGCGAAGGTCAGGTAGTCGGCGCCGCTGGTGTCGGTGGTCTTCTTCTGATCGTTGTGCCCGAACATGATGAAGACGAAGGTCGGCGTACCGGCGGCCTCTGCGGCCGCCAAGCGCATCTTGATCACGTTCCAGCGGCCAACCTCGTTATAGAAGCTGCGTGTGCTTCGGCCCCCGTTGGCGATGCTGTTGTCGACGTGGGCGTCCGTCGTGAGAAACTGACCGAGGACCTGGCCCCAGCCGGTCTGATCGGAACTACTCGGGACGTAGGTGCGCATCAGCGAATCGCCGCACATCAGGATATTGATCGGTCCGGAGGTGATGCTCTTCGCGTCTGCGTAAGTCGCTGCGCGCGGGCGATTCGGCTCGGCGACGCTGACGGTGGCCGCGGCTGTCTGCGTTGGATCTGCGCTGGAGGTCGCGGTGATCACGGCCTGCCCGCCGCTCACCGAGGTCACGACACCCGTCGCATCGACTGTCGCGATGTACGTGTCACTCGAAGCCCAGGTGACCGCCGTCGTCGGCGCCGCGTCGAGCGTCGCGGTCAGCGGATGCTTGAGGTCGGGCGTCTCCAGCGTGAAGGCACTTTCGCTGAGTGAGAGCTTTCCGCTGCCAGCGCCCCCCGTAGTAACGCCGCCAGCGCTGCCATCGGCACCCCCGTTCGCACTGCCACCGCTGTTGGCGGCGCTGCGGTCGCTGTCGCTGCAAGCTGGCAAAAGGAACAGAACCACGAGCCACGCCACGTGCAGCGCAAACCGGAAAAGTCGGGTCTTCATCGCGAGCTCCAGCTGTCTTCGCGCAGGGCAGGCGT
>JAEUAF010000309.1 GCA_019695485.1 Sorangium sp. | reverse complement strand
CCCGCGCCGCCGGTTTCCGCGGAGCCAGCGCCTGCGCCACCGCCATCGGAGCCCGCCCCCGCAGCAAGCGCGGCTCCCGAGCCCGAAAAAACGCGGCGTCAGGCGCCGACGACGATCCTCACCGCTCGCGACGTTGCCTTCCTGATCGAGTACGCGAGCTCGGGCGCGCGCGAAACAGCCGACGCCGACTGCGAAAAAGAAGCCAAGGGCGATCTCGAAGTGCGGAGCGCCTGCGTCCAGAAAGCGCGCGACAAGTTCTTGCCCGACGTCTTACGCTTCGAAAAAACCGAGCAAGGCAAGCTCAGCCTGATCATCTACAAACGATCGGGCTCCACACTTCGCGAGGTGTACATTGGAGCTATCGAGTTCAAGGACGAGAGCGAGGACGCCGTGAAAATGCGCTTCACGGGCCGTGAGAAGGGCCAACGCCCGCTGTTCCGCTCGAAGGCCGACGCGCTGATCCGCGTGCCCAACGACTACAGCATCGAGATCGAGGATCCGCAGTTCGGAAAGCTGACTTACAGCGCAAAAATCGGCTTAGTCTCCGCGCAGTAACGGGCGCGAGAACGCTCAGCGCCCCGCTTGCTTCGGCCACGCGGCAAGTTGAGCGGCGATGATCGCGTCCGTGAGCTCGTCGAATTTCGGCGCCACCACGCGACGCGCAGGATCGCCAGCGTACCAAGCGATGATTTCGTCGATCCCCCGGCAAAATGGGATCTCTGCCCGGAATTCGGGGACGAGGCGACGCACCTTGCTGTTGTCGAAAATCATGCTGTGCGCCTTGTCGCCGAGCAACCCGGCGCCCCATTCGGGATCATAAGCGGCGATGAGGTCCGAGGGCACGTGGACGAGCTTGGCCTCCGCTCCTGCCGCGCGCGCCATGATCTCGTGAATCTGATTCCAGCTGAGCGCTTCGTCGGACGTGATGTGGAACGCTTCGCCGACGGCGGCGTCGTGCCCAAGGAGCGGCACGAACGCGCGCGCGAAATCGCGATGGTGCGTGAGCGTCCAGAGCGAGGTGCCGTCGCCATGCACGATGACCGGCTTGCCCCGGCGCATACGCTCGATCACACCGTAGCCGCCGTGAGCGGGCAACAGAGTGCGATCATAGGTGTGCGAGGGTCGCACGATCGTCGCCGGAAAGCCCTGCTCGCGATAGGCGCGAATCAGCCGCTCTTCGCAGGCGATCTTGTTCCGCGAATAGCCCCAATGTGGATTATGGAGCGGGGTCGACTCGCTGACGGGCATGCGCCCCGGCGGCGTTTGATACGCCGAGGCCGAGCTGATGAACACGTATTGCCGCGTTCGCCCGGAGAACAACGCCAAGTCGCGTTCCACCTGATCGACCGTGAACACGATGAAGTTCACCACGGCGTCGAAGTGGAGCTTCCCCAGGGCGCGCTGCACGCTCTCGGGGTCGCTGATATCCGCCGTCAGTATTCGCGCTTCGGCCGGCGCGGGTCGCGTGGTCGTCTTGCCTCGACACAACAAGTAAAGCTCGATGCCGCGCTCCAAGGCGAGCGCTGTGCACGCGGAGCTGATGATGCCCGTACCGCCGACGAAAAGGACTTTCATGCGTAGACCTCAGTGCCGCGCAGCCTACGTCGCGGCGGCAGGCGCTGTCACGAGCGCGGTCATCCGTGCATCGCGGTCCCCAACGCCTGACACGTGCGCGCGGGCGCCGAGCCGCCGCAGATTGCCAAATAATTGAGGCAATCCGCTCATGGCCAACGCGTATTCGCGCCGGCCATGACTGGGGCAGTGTGCGCGGAACGGCTCCGCGACTTACGCGCTCGGCGCGCTGAGCTCGCGCTCCGCCGCGCGGGTGAGCAACCGCGTGAGGTTCTTGGCGAAGCCGGCAGGGTCCTCGATCGGGCTGCCCTCGGCGAGCAAGGCTTGGTCGTGCAAGAGCTCCAGCCATTCGCGGACGCGTTCGGAGCCGGGCTCGCGCTCGTCGAGTTCGGTCACGCTCTTTACCAACGGATGCGTGAGGTTCAACTCAAGGATGCGTCGCGCACTTGGCACGTCGCGCTTTTGCTGGCGCAGCAAGCGTTCGATGTGCGGCGGCAGCGCGCCTTCGGGTTGCACCAAACAGGCCGGCGAATCCAAGAGCCGCTTCGACGCCCGCACCTCGACGACCTTGCCCTTCAAGATGTCGCGGAAGCGCTCGAGGAGACCCGCCTTCACTTCTTCCGGCTTGGTCTCCGACTCGTCCGATTTCTCCTCAGCCTTGTCGAGCTTCAAGTCGGCGGCGGTGACCGAGATGAGCGGCTTACCCGCGTACTCGGAGAGCGCCGTGATCGCGAACGAATCGACGGCGTCCGTCAGCAACAAGACGTCGAAGCCGGCCTTGCGCACGCGCTCGAGATGCGGGCTCGAAGCGGCCGCCTTTTGTGAGGGCCCGATCAAGTAATAGATGGCGGATTGCTCGGCCGGCATCTCGGCGACGTACTCGTCTAGGCTGAGCAGCGCGCCCTTGGCCGAGCTCTCGAAGCGAACCAACTTCTCGAGCTTCTCTTTGTGCTCCGGCTCGAAGTAGAGGCCCTCTTTGAGGACGACGCCGAAGTGCTCCCAGAACTTGAGGTAGTCGTCCTTGCGCTCGCCAGCGATTTCCCCGAGTAGCTCGAGCGACTGGTGCACGACCTGCTTCTTCATCGCCTTGATGATGCGAGAATCCTGCAGGGTTTCGCGGGATACATTGAGCGGCAAGTCCTCCGAGTCGACCACGCCGCGCATGAAGCGCAGCCAGCGCGGCACCAGATCCTCGCAGTCTTGCATCACGAACACGCGGCGCACGTGCAGGCGGAGCCCGTGGTGCGCTTCCGGGTCGAACAGATCGAAAGGCGCGCGGCTCGGCAGAAACAGGAGACCCGTGAACATTTGCGCGCCTTCGATTTGGAAGTGCCGGTAGCCGAGCGGCTCCTCCCACTCGTGAGTGAGGTGCTTGTAAAACTCGACGTACTGCTCCTTCGTCACGTCCTTGGGCGAGCGCTGCCAGAGCGCGCTGGCGCGATTGACGGCTTCGAGCTCTGGCGGCCTTTCCGCGCCCTCCGCCGGCTTCTCGCCGAGCTCTACCTTGGGCAGCAAGATGGGATGAGCGACGTAGTCCGAGTAGTGCTGTACGAGCTGTCGGAGTCGGCCATTCTCGACGTACTCGCGCTGGTCACTCTTCAGATGCAAAACGACGCTGGTGCCAACGCTGGCGCGTTCAGCGGGCGCGATGCTGAACCCGTCTTCGCCGGTCGACTCCCAAGAAAATGCCTGCTCGGAGCCGGCGGCGCGACTCGTCACGCTCACGCGGTCGGCCACCAGATACGAGCTATAGAAGCCGACGCCGAACTGCCCAATCAGGCGCGGCAAGTCCGACCCCGCCGACTGAGCGGCCTTCAGTTTGTCCAAGAACTCGCGCGACCCCGACCAAGCGATGGTGCCGAGGTTCTTCTTCAACTCCTCCTCGCTCATGCCCACGCCGTTGTCCCAGATCGTGAGCGTGCCGGCGTCGGGATCTGGAATGATCCGAATCTCTAACTGCTCCCCGTCGTTCAGCAGGGTTGGGTCCTGGAGAGCCGCGAAGCGCCGCTTGTCGAGGGCGTCCGAGGCATTCGAGACCAGCTCCCGCAGGAAGATCTCCTTGTTGCTGTAAAGGGAGTGGATCACCAGGGAAAGGACCTGGCTGACCTCGGCCTGAAACGGATGATGAGTGGGCTGCATCGATTTTCGCGGCCAAAGTTGCCACGAATCGGGGCCTGTCAAGGTTCGGGGGCCGGCCCTGAGCCGCCGTGCGGGGCTGGCCGGGCGGTCGTTCCCTGCGCTGAGACCTCGCATGCGGGGGCGACTGGCACTAGGCTGCCGAGCGGATGGGATTCGTTTTCGACTGCGAGTCCTGCGGGAAGCGACTAACGGTTCCGCCAAACCTTTTCGAGAAGAGGTTTCGCGGGCGTGTAGTTACGATCGCGTGCAAGTCATGCGGCGCGCCGGTGCGCGTCGACGCGACGTTACCGCCACCGCCCGTCGCTGAAATTTCAGCAAATGCGGGAGCTTCGCTGCCAGGCGTCGCGATCCCCAAGGCCCCGCGCCTGCCCGAGGAGCCGCCGGCCTCGCGTCGATCGTCGAGTCCGCCGTCGCGTCGTTCGTCGAACCCAGCGTCGGGTCCGTCTTCGGGTCGCTCGACGAGTTCGCCGCCCGGCCCGCCTTCGGGTCGCTCATCGAACCCAGTGTCGGGTCACGGCTCGAGTGTGCCGCCGGGGTCGCCGCCGCGGCCTTCGACGCGTCCGCCGGTCGGGCCGCCGTCACGCACGTCATCGCGGCCGCCCCCGGTTCGCCTGGTGCCAAGCCTCGCTGCTGGCTCGCGACCCCCCGAGGATGAGGTTGATTCGGGGTGGGAGGAATCCAACTCTCCGGAACCGGCGCTAGCCGCTCGGCCGTCCTTGTCCGTGACGGATTCCTCGCTGCCGCCGTCGGCGACACCGACGCGCGAGGCTCCGTCATCGCGCCCAACCAAACGCGATGTGCTTGCCGCCGAGCCGAGCCTCTTGGGCGACGAGGACTCCGAGTCCGACGCAGCGCCGATCAGTCACGTGGATGGCCCGATTCCGTCTCGGGAGCCGATCGCGAAGATCGGTCGTTACGCGCTATTCGACAAATTCGCGAGCGGCGGCATGGCCACGGTGCACTTGGGCCGGCTCGACGGCGCGGGCGGCTTCTCGCGCGTCGTCGCCATCAAGCGCCTGTTGCCGCACCTGGTGAAGGACGCGGAATTCGCCGAGATGCTCTTGAATGAGGCGCGCGTGGCGGCGCGAGTGCGGCATCCAAACGTCGTCCCCACGCTCGACGTCGTCGCCTCGAAGGGCGAAGTGCTGCTCGTGCTCGAATATGTTCACGGCGAGTCGCTGAGCACGCTGTGTCGAGCGCAGGCCAAGCGCGCGGAGCTGATCCCGCTCGCGATCGTGGCAAGCGTGATGTGCTCGACGCTCGAAGGACTCCACGCGGTTCACGAAGCCACCGACGAGCGCGGGCGCTCGCTGGGCCTCGTGCATCGCGACGTGTCGCCCCCCAACGTGATCATCGGCGTCGACGGCGCCGCGCGCGTGCTCGACTTCGGCATCGTCAAAGCGCTCGAACACATCGAAGAGACCGTACCCAATCGCCTCAAGGGCAAAACCGGCTACATGTCGCCGGAACAGATTCGAGCCGAGCGACTGACGCGCGCCTCGGACATCTTCGCGGCGGGCATCGTGCTCTGGGAGCTCTTGACGCTGCGGCGCTTTGCGTCCGGTGCCGGTGACAAGGAGCGCATCGACAAGATCGTTGCTGGCTCTTATCCGCGTCCGAGTGAATTTCGTCCAGAGCTCGGTGATGTGATCGACGATGTCGTGATGCGCGCCCTGGCGCCGAAGCCGGAGGATCGCTACGCGACCGCGCGCGAATTTTCTGTCGCGCTCGGCGCAGCGGCGGAAGGCGCCTCGGCTGGCATCGTCGCCAACTGGGTGACGTCGTTGGCGGCGTCCGGCCTGGCCGAGCGCGCGCGGCTCTTGGCGCAGGTCGAGAACTGGTCGGATGCGGCGCCGGACATCGAGCTGCGCTCGACGCCGTTTGCTGCCGAGCGCGACGTGCAGGCGCTCGAGGGTGCGGCCAGTACGCCGCTGGCCGCTGCCACTGCCGCCGCGCGCGTCCGCTTGGCTAACGCACGCCGCACACCCGCACCGCCAAGCGTCGAAGAAGTATCGACGAGTCCCGCGATCGCACCGCGCCCGGTCGCGCCGCGCCTGCCAGCCGGGTACGCGGTGCTCGCCGGGCTGGCGTTCGTGGCTTTCGTTCTTTACTGGGTCTTGCGCTGACCCACTGGGTCTTGCGCTGACGCCGCGCGCGACGCGCTACTTATCGAGTCGAGTGTCCTCGGCGTTCGATTCGGACAGGCGGTCCTCCACCTTCTTGCCGCTGGCGGCGACCATGAAGGTGACGAGGTTCCAGCACTGCGCGACGTCGAGCGAGCCGGGGTTGTCCTTGGGCATCTCTTTTTCGATGAACTCGAATAGGAGCTGCGCGTTCTTGAAGCGCTTGCCGATGCGCTTCTTGCCGAGTACCGCCGGGCCCTTGTCAGTGCCCTCGCCGTGCTCGCCGTGACACGATTGGCAATTGCGTTCGAACAGAAGCCCGCCAGTCGCCGCCACGTCGCGACCGGTCTGCATTCCGGCGTCGGTCGCCCCTACTCCTCCACCGCACGCAACCGTAAACCCAGCGATCGCAGCGGCCAGCACCCAATCAGCTTTCAGCATGTTCATTTCCTTCTGCTCGCCGGGGCTGTCGCGCGCCCGCGGAAGGCCGGCAGACTACTCGAGGGAGGCGGCGGATTTCTAGAGGGTCTCCCCAGCGGGTGGAGACGAGCCTCCGTCGGGGGTTGAAAGATCGCACCCAGGCTCAAGCGCGCTGGACGCCTAGTTGCCGATCGCCGACTTCACGACGGCGCCGGCGGCATTCGTGGCGCCGCTGTAGCCGGTAATGACCTGCGGGAAGCCACAGGTTTGAGTTGGGTCAGTAACCGATCGATCGACGTACCAGGCCCACGCGGTAAAGCCGATGTTCTTCGCTTTGAAGTAGGCCAACATCGAGGTGTACACGTTGGCGTCGCAGGCGAGCGCGCCGCCGAGAGTCGTTGTGTTGGCTTGCCCGAACTCGGTCGCCACGATGGGGTAGGTGGTGGCCAGGTTGCCGAACGCCGCGTCCCAGGCGCTCGGGCTGTTGCCCTTTTGATCGTAGGGGTGAGTCACGTACGCGATGTTCGTTCCGCTGAGCGCGTTGGCTGGCAGCACTTGGGCGAGGTTATAGGCCCAATCGAGCCCGCCTACGAGCACCAGATTATTCGCACCCGTGTCGCGCACTGCTTTGTAGAGCCCTTGCATGTCCGTGTTCCATTGAGCTGCCGAAATATCGTGCGGCTCATTGAACAACTCGAAACTGACGCGCCCCTCGTTCTTGTACTTCTGGGCGACTTGTCCCCAGAAGATTGGCGACGAGGCGTCGGAGCTCTTGGTCTGTCCAGTCGTGAGCCAGTGAAGTTCGAGGATTACGTCCATGCCGAGTGACAAAGACCACTTGAGCGCGCGATCGACGTACGCCTGGTAGAGGGCGCCCTTGGCCGAATCGAGCCAAAACGACTGATTCAAGCTGAAGCGGACCACGTTGGCCTTCCAGCTCGCCATCCTGGCCAAGTCTTCGTAGGTGACGTTCCAGCCTGCGCGATCCCATTCGAACGACGGGCGGGCGACCCCCTTGAAGAGATGCGCGGCGCCGGTCTTACAATCCATGATGGCGTTGCCACTGACGTAGTAGCCGCCGGGTGCGGCGCCGGTAGTGGTCGACGAACAAGCCTTTGGCGCGACGCTCGGCGCGGCGCTCGGCGGTGAATCCTTAAGAAAGTGCACGTCGTCGATCCAGCAGGTGAACGGATTCTTGATGCGGGATGAGCCGTCGCGCGTGTACTTGGTATTAATCTGAATCTGGAAGGCGGTGAGCGCGGTCGCGTTCAGGCCCGTCGTGGTGATGGTGCCGCCGTCCCAGTCTTGCAGCGTGTCCGCGAAATGGATTTGATGGTAGGACCAGTCCGTCAACAGCGTGGCGTTCTTCTGCCCGTACTGATTGCAGATGGGCGCCGTCGTGTAGGTGCACACGGCGCTTTCTACATCCGCGTCGTTTGGTGCGTCGACCGTCTTTACGAACGCAAAATCGGTTTCAGCCGAGCACTTCATGAAGAAGCCGATCCCCGTGTAGCCGGCGGCTCGAGCGTCGAACTGCCCCTTTTTCTTGGTGGTTCCGATGTCTGGCATCAGGTTCACACCGAAGCCAACGCCCCAACCGTTCGGGCCTTCGTTGCCGTTCGAGGACACCTTGAGAGCGCCTCCGCTACCGCACGGCCCGCTCGTGGTCGCGTCGACCATGAAGGCATTGCTGCCGTTGCCCGGCGTCGACGCGCCGAGCGCCGCCGTGGTGTCTTCGGCGCCGTAAGCGTACCAGGTCGTGCCGCCGCGCGCGCCGACCGCGTACATGAGCGGCGTCGCTTCGCGAAAGTCCGAGATGACGTCTGCGGCCGGCACGCTGATCGTCGAGCCGTTCAGCGTGCACTTCAAGTCGACGGCGCTGGCCAGCGCTCCGCCCGCGCCAGCCGCTC
>JAEUAF010000236.1 GCA_019695485.1 Sorangium sp. | reverse complement strand
TCGGGCTCGGTGGCGGCCGGCGCCCCGTCGCCCGCGCCTCCGCCGGGCACGCCGAGCTTGCCGGCTGTGGCGGTGAAGAGCGTGGGGATGCACATCGGCGGTGGCCCGAACGACCCCGCGGGCAAAGCGCCCTTCGAGAAGGCTATCGAGCAGCGCTTTCCCGAGTTTCTGCGTTGCTACGGCTTGATCAGCGAAGCGGGTAAATCAGGGACGTTCGGCGTCGATCTGCATATCGAGCGTGGCGGCGGACACCCGCATGTCGAGCAACCTCGGACGGCGCTCTCGGGTGACGCCTTTCGCGACTGCATGCTCGCAGCCTTCGAGGGCACCGAGTTTCCGCAGCTGAAGAAGCCGGCCGTCGTCAGCTATTCGTTGCGCTTCACACTCTCGCCTTGAGCGAAGAAGCGAGCGAACGGCATCTTTACGGGCGCCCCGTCGAGCGCCACTTCTGCCAAATGCTCTGCCAAGGGGAAAGCGCCGGGCGCGAGCTGTCCCGCGGCCACGTAGTGATCCAGAGCCTGCCGCAGGTTCGCGAGAATTTCTAGGCACTCGAGCGTGGCGCCTTGCATGCGCGAAATGGCCTCAGTGCGCGTCAGGCCTTGTCCGAGCAGCTTGCCAAATCGCCCCGTGCGCCCGCCGTTGCAGGTGACGTTCAGATCGCCGACTCCGGGCAACCAAGAAGCGTGCTCGGGATCCCCGCCCAGGAGCTTGATGAGCTGTCGCATCTCCCACACTGACTGAGCGAACACCGATGCTTCGTAGTTGTGGAGTGCGATGCTGCCGTTGGAACCTCCGCGCGCCTCGTGCAGCCCGGACGCGAAGGCGATCCCCATCGCATAGGCATTTTTCAGGGCCGCGCAGACCTCGACGCCTACTACGTCGTCTGCGGACCACACGTGATAGTAGTCGCCGCGGCAAAGCTCCGCCCAGGTTTCGGCGGCCTCCCGCGAACGCGCCGCGAATACGACGGATGTCTCCACGCGGCGCGCGAGCTCACCCGCGATGCAGGGCCCGGCCACGCCCACCGGGCAGAGTCCAGCGGGGACTTCGCCCTGCCAGGACTCCAAGAACACGTCTGGCAGCACAGCGAGGCGGGACCCGTTCCAGGCGAGGCCCTTGGAGACCATCGCCAACGGGCGCGCTTGCTCGAGCAGAGGTTGCAAGGTGGCGGCCGCCCATTTGACGCCCGCCGAGCTCACGCCCAGCGCGACCGCGTCGACCCCATCAACGGCGTCCCGCAGCTCCTCGAGAGGATAAGCGTCGACGCCGCGCGGCAGTGGGAGGCCAAGCTTCGGATGTTCACCCGTCGCGCGCATCGCGCGGACCAGATCGGCATCGAGGTGCGTGCCAACCAGGCGCACCCGGTGGCCGCGATCTGCGAGCGGCCAAGCGAAGGCCGTCCCCATCATCCCTGCGCCCAAGATCAGGATCGTTGCCATGCGATGCCAGGCTGCTCCTTGAAACGATCAGCGCCCCGCTGAAGCGCTCGGCTGGGGAGCGGCGGGCGCGTTCGCGAGCGGTTTGCTTCCGGATTTCGGAAGGTCGAAGGACGGAAGCTGGGGAAGAGGGACTTTGCCAAGCTGAGACAAATCGATCTTGGTGTCCGGGCCCAAATTCGGGAGGGTCGGGAGCGGCGCGTCGAGCAGCTTGCCGAGATCGCCGAGCACGGCGGGATCGAGCGCTTCGGGCCCGAGCTCGCCGAGCGCCTTCAACTCCGCGAACGTGAGCGGTTTCAGTCCACAACCTGGGGTGATGGTCTTCAGCATGCGCGCCTTGTCAAACGCCGTCGGATCCGCGTCGACGCCGACTTTGACGTGCACGCTGCCGTTCAGCGTCTGGCGCAGCGCCTTACCGGTGACGCGCCCGAGCGCGCGCCCGAGCCGCGTTTCGGCGGCGGCTCCGGCCAAGGCGTTGCACGGCAGTTTTCCGCTTAGCGCGAGCACGACCCGCGGTCGGCAATTCTCGAGCGCGAGTCTCCCGCTACCCTGCAAAGCAAAGATACCCGCCTTGATCTTCACGGGGTCGAGCGCGGCGCCAAGCTCGGCAGGGGCGACGTTGAAGCTCAGGGAAAACTGCGTGGTGTCACCGAACACGAAGCCGTCGAGCTCCACCGGGTGCGGCGGCACATAGCCCTTCAGCGAGAAATCGGCGCGTCCCGTCAGGTGGCTCTGCAGCGTGAACACGCGGGGCAGCGCGAAATCGAACGTGCCGCTCAACACGACGTCGGGCAGCGACACTTGCGTCTGAAGAACGCTGCCCAAACGCCCGAGCGGCACGGGCGCCAGGGCCACATGCAACGACTGCTGTTCCGCGCCGCGAAACGACAGCGCGAGCACTGGGTTTTCGGGCGAGCTTTGCGCGAGCGTGAGCGCAATGTCGAGGTCGTCCTTATTGCGTTGCACGCGCGCCGCACCAAGCTCGCGCTTCATGACCGTGAGTTTGCCTACGTTCAGGCGCGCGCGCTCCTGACTGAGCGAAAGGTCGGCATCGCTGAGCGTGAGGACGGGCTCCGACTTGGCATCGCGCTTTAGGCTGACCGACAGCGGCTTCAGGAAGACTGGCTCGGGAAAGCTCGCTTCGTGCGCGCGCCGCCAGGCGTCGAACTCGTGGAGCAGCGCGGACGGATCACCCACCAAGTCCAGCTTGACCTGATTGAGCGTGAAGCGTTTCGGCTCGAGCCCCTCGAGTTCGACATCGAGGATGCCGATCTTCGCGCGAAACGCGGGCGCACCAATCAACCGCACTTCGGAGTCCGTGAGCTGCAGCCAGCCAATGCCGAAAGCAACTTCTCCCGGTAGGAGCTCGATCCCGCGCTGCTTCGCTTGTTTGATGACCTCGGCTTCCACGAAGCGTGGCAGGAGCAGCGCGACCAACAGCGTGACCCCGAGCACGCTGACGGCTGCCAGGCCGAACAATATCGCAAACACCTTTTTCAGGCTCACGCGCTGCAACCTATCACCGTTGGGCGGCTGGCTCCAAAGGAGCGCACAAGCACTAGGTCAGTGCCCAGCGACGCCAAAAAAACGCCTTGTTTGGCTTGTGTTCGGGCAACGAGCAGCGTCGATGGGCGATCGGGATCCGAGGCCGCCGTTGCGTCGTCAGCGGGAAGGTCCTGAGGCGTGCGCCGGGCGTCGCCGTCTCTCGAAGTGGCGAACCAACAGAGCGGAAAGCAGTGATGCGGCCAGCAAGGCTCCGAGGATCGGCAAGGCGCGGGGCTGCAAGTGCCCGCCGGCATCGAAGATCTCGGCGCCCAGATAGCTCACCACGAAGAGCGGCGGCAGGTAGCCGAGCAGCGAACCCCAAAAATGCGTACTGAAGCGCACCTTGGAAACGCCGAAGAAAGAGTGGAGCACCTGCGGCATCCAAAAGATCAGGCGCAGCAACACCACGGTACGGAAAGCATTTCTTTCCAAGGCCTCGTCGTACTTACGAAATCGCGCTGGAATGCGTGCACTCACCCAATCGCGAGCCACGAAGCGCGCGAATGAGAAGCCGACCACGCTCGCGCACATCGTCCCGACCATCGATAGCGCGAACGCCGTCTGCCACGGCCAGATCAGCGGCGCCGCGACGATGAACACCGTGCCCGGGACCCCAAACGGCTGGAGCGTCGTGTACGCCACGATGAACGCGAGGTAGCCCCAGCCACCCATTTCAAGCAGAGTTCGCGAGAGCCCGCGCGGATCGGACACCGCCGCAAACGCCCCGAGATGATAGGCGAGCGCCAACGCTGACGCGATCCCGACCACCAGCGCGAACCGCGTCAATCGAAGCCGCTCTGGGGTCATGGGCGGCTCATCTTCCCACGATCAGGGCGGGGGCGCCCAATAGCGAGTCGCACAGCGGAATTTGCCCTTCGCGCAGGTGCAGTCCGTCGACGTGCCGCAGCCAGCGATGGTGCAGGCCTGTCCGTCAATCGAGCAGCGCATGCCGTCGCGCGGCGAGGCTGGACAATCACTCGCCTTGCGTGGTGGCGCGCAGGACCAGCGCATCCCGGCTTGCTGAAGGAAGGTAGGCGTGACGCCGCCGCAGTACGGGGTGGCGGCGCAAGTACAGACACCGTCTGGGTAAGCGCACGCCCCAGCTGCATGCGTGCGTCCGACCAGGCCGCAGAGCTCGCCCACGCGCACGTCCGCGAGGCTCTTGGGACATCGAAGACTGGTGGGGAAGGAGGCATAGCAGTCCGGCGTCGGGATCTGCCCCGCGCAGAGGCCATGCGCCGAAGGACCCGGTGTTGCGCCACTTCCGCCCGCTTCGCTGCGAGTCACGTCTGGGTTGGGAGCGGCAGCGGCGAGGGCGGAATCCGCGCGCCCACCCCCAGCGGCTAGCAGCGGGAGCTCTGCGGGTCGTCCTCCGCTCGCGAACGAGGTCGACGGCGAAGGATCGGTCGCAGCGGTGCGATCCTCCGTCGACGACGACGTGCCCGCCGCTTGCACGGGATGCGCGGGGG
>JAEUAF010000223.1 GCA_019695485.1 Sorangium sp. | reverse complement strand
CCTTCTGGCGGGCTCGCATCGTCGCTAACGGGGGGCGGCGCGGCCTCTGCCGGCGCCGCGGGGGCGGCCTCTGGGCGAGCCGGCTTAGCCGCAGGGCGCGGCTCTGGGGTCTGCGCGAGGGCGGCCTTTGCCAGGAGCAGTGAGCCGAGTGCGGCAAAAACCGGGCGAAAGCGAGTCTGCATCGTCAGCATCCGAGGCTTGTGACCCGAAAATCCGGGGCAAGTCCGTGCGGACCTTTCGCACGCGGGGCAGGGGAGGGCAAGGGGAGACTTGGCCGTTATCCGCCAGGCGGGGTCATCATGGCCGTCCGCAGCCGCTCGGCCTGGGCCATGAGCTCCGGGTCCACCGCCGGCATCGGCTCGGAAATGGTGCGCGCCAGCGCGGCGAATTCACGCTGCGCGGCCCAAGCCTTGGTGGCCGTGTAGCCGAGCGCCTCACGCACCGCTTCACCGAGCTCGACCGCCCCTGCGTAGCGATGGCGTCGATCCTTCGCGAGCGCGTGTGCCATCACGGCATCCAGGGCGGCGGGCAGACCCACGAGCCGGCTGCCGAGCGCAGGAGGGGGTTCGTCGAGCTGGGCGGCGCGCAGTTTCATTTCATCGCGCTCCGGCGTGTCGAAGGGCGTGCTGCCCGCGAGCATTTCGTAAAAGACGATGGCGGCTGAGTAGAGATCGGCGCGCGCATCGAGCTCGTCCCCGCGTACTTGCTCGGGCGACATGTACGCGCCGGTGCCGGCGATCATGCCGCCGGTGGCGCGGCCGCTGCCTTCAGGGAGTCGAGCGATGCCGAAATCCGTCAACTTTGCGACGTCGTCCGCGCGAATCAGCACATTCCCGGCTTTCACGTCGCGATGCAGGATGCGAAGCTCATGCACTGCAGCGAGCCCACCGAGGAGCTGCGAGAAATAGTGCCAGGCCGTTTCGAGCGGCACACATGGCAGCTCGGGGCGCGCGCGCGCCTTGCTCGCGGCATGCACGACGTAGGAGAGCGGCGAGCCCTGCACGAACTCCATGACGATCGCCACCTGGCCTTCCTGCTCGGCGAGCCCCACGAAGCGCACCACGTTCGGATGAGCCAGACGCCCGAGCGCCACGGCTTCGCGTTGAAACAGTTGGCGAGCGCGCTCGCTCCCACGCAACTCCGAACGCAGCACTTTCACCGCTACCGGATGAGGCGGGGTGCCTGCCAGCCGGCCGGCAGAGGCGTACTCGAGCCAACCGCGATGGACGACGCCCATGCCGCCTTGGCCGAGGGGCTCGGCAAGCGTGACTCTCCCCCAATCGTCGAGCGTCAACGTGCTGCCACGGCCGAGTCGCGGTGCTTCGCGCGCAAGACTGCGCCCACAACTTGGGCAGAAACGCGCGCTCGCGTCATCGATCGCTGAGCCACAGCCAGGGCAGGCCATGCGTCGATTGTGCACGAAGCCTTCCTCGGGGCGAAAGAGGCGAGGGGCATCTTCGGAGGTTCTATGCGACGCGAGCATCGCTAGCGCCTCGCGTCGCACATCGACCGAGCGTGTGAGAGGTCTTTCTGCCGCGACAGCCTTTGCGAAGCTTCGAACTTGCCGAGCGAGGACGGACTCGATATCCATGGAGTTTGCGCCGGTACACGGCTACCGTGTCGATGGCGAAGAGAGCTCCGAGGAGGACGCAAGTTGCATAGGTTCCGTGGTCGCTCATTTCATTCACCGCGCTCAGCGCGGACTTTTGGGTCGCTCGTTGCAGCACTTTCGTGTTTGGCCGCGACCGGTACCGTTCACGCGCAGACCAAGGTCGAGGCTCGTTTTACGGCAGAGCGCTTTCAGGCCGAGCCGGGCCCGCGCAACTACCTGGTGACCGCTGGCGCGCGGACGGATGGCGCCAAGACCTGGAGCGCCGGGCTGCTCTTGCACTACGGCTACCGCCCCTTCGTGGTGCGAAGCTGCGTCGCGGACGTTGGTAAGACTTGCGAAGAAAGCGGTGCGCTGCAGGTTCTGGACGTCAAAGTCGTCGAGAACATCATCTCGTCGGATCTGACCGGCTCGTACACCATCATCCCCAAGTTGCAGCTCGGCCTGCGCTTGCCGGTGATGTGGTTGAAGGGGCAGGGCATTCAGAGCGACGGCCAGCGCGACCCGAATGGTCTCAGTGCGGTCGGCATTGGCGATCCGAACGTGGAGGTCAAAGGCCGTCTCTACGGCGAGCCGAAGAGTCCGTTCGTGCTCGGCGCGGCCGCCAACATCGGGATGCCGCTCGGCTACCTGATGGCGCGGCACAAGTACATCGGCGATCGCACGCCGACGCTGATGGGGCGCGTGATCATCGATGGTCAGCGCGGGCCGCTGTCGTACGCCATCAACTTGGGTGGCATGTACCGCGGGGACGCGCATGTCGGCCAATCCACGGTGGTCGGCTCGGAAGGGCGCTACAGCGTTGCCGCGGCCTTCCAAGTGAGCCCGGTTCTTCGCGGTGTGGTCGATGTGTTCGGCAGCACGCGCTTTTCGGGCACGGCCGGTGAAAATACTCTCGAACTGGACGTGGCCGGGCAAGTGCAGCCGACGACCTTACCGGTCATGTTCACGCTCGGCGCCGGCAGCGGGATCGTGCGCGGGATCGGCGCGCCGAACGTGCGCGCGTTGCTCGGCGTGCTCTACGTCGTCGAGTCCCACGACGACGACAACGACGGCATCGAGAACCATCTCGATCAATGCCCGACCGAACCCGAGGACCTCGACGGCTACGAGGACAAGGACGGCTGTCCCGATCGCGACAACGATCTCGACTCTATCCCCGACGCGGTCGACAAGTGCCCAAATCAAGCGGAAGACGCGGACGGCTTCGAGGACACCGACGGCTGCCCGGATCTCGACAACGACAAGGACGGCCTCGCCGACACGGCGGATCAATGTCCGAATCAGCCGGAGACCAATAACGGCTACAAGGACGAAGACGGCTGCCCCGACGAGTCCGACGTGGACAACGACGGCGTGCCCGACGCGACCGACAAGTGCCCGACCGACGCGGAAGACA
>JAEUAF010000192.1 GCA_019695485.1 Sorangium sp. | reverse complement strand
CGTCGCCGGGGGCGCGTCCCGGTGGGCCTTCTTCAGCGCGACACCCGCTACCAGTGCGATCCCCGCAACGAGCAGCGTGAACGCTACGGGTCCGGCGCCTCGCGATGACTCCGCGGGTTCGGGTGGCAGCGACGGATTCGCGACGGGTGCATCGGTGGTGGTCGAGCGCAAGGCCGGCGTGATGCGCCCGCCGAACAAGTCACTCGTACCAGCCATGGTGCTGAGCAACACGTCCTCCGCGCCACTCTCCCTATCGCCCCTGTCTCTCGCTGGAGCCGTGCGCCTCACCAACGCCGCGAGCGTGGGCGTGCCGAAGCTGGGGGGCGGCGGATCCATCTCCAGGTCAGCTGCACTCTCGGCATGCAGCTGCCGCGGTGGAGGAACCGGGAGCATCCTTTTCGCGGCCTCTTCCGAGCGCAGGAAGTCACGCGAGTTGACGGGCACGCTCGAGTCTGGCGGAGCCTCCACGAAGTCACTCGAATTGACCGGAACTGTGGAGTCTGGGGCAACGTCTGCGGCTGTGGATTCCTGCTGGGCAGCGCTGCCTTCGCGGACGGCGTCGTCTTCGGCCTTCGAATTCGGGCTCGAGTCCGCGGCGAGCGGCGCGTCATCCGTGGGGGCGGCCTCGACCGGCTCTTCAGCGGACGCGATCGTATTCGTGGGTGAGGTCGGTGCCTCGTCAGCTGGCTCGGCCTGCTCGCTGCTTGCGGTCGTCGGCGGAGCATCGGGCAACGTTGTCTCACTCGTCGACTCGGCATCGCCCGAAGCCAGCGAGCGAACGCAAATCTCTGCCCCACAGTGCTGGCAGGTCACGATGGAACCCGTGCTGATTCCCTCATCTCGGGCATCGCGCGGGAGCGTGTCGCGCGCCCCGCATTGGTCGCAGTCAGCAGAAAACATGGCGCTCTCCAATAGGACGGCCCCCAAAACCTGAGGCTTCTAAAGGTGTCTTCTCTCGGCACTCCGCGCAAGTGCCAGGGAATTGCCGGCGGCCCGGCCGCGCCCGCTGCCCGCCGCGGGGTTCGTTCAGATCTGTGCCGGGCGCACTTTTGTGGCGCCCTCGGATTCGGTCGAACGCGGCGAAATGGGCCCGTTTCTGGCGTTGTCGGCTGACGCGCCACGTGGGCGTTTCCCCCGGGCTTCCACGAGAGGCTAGGATGCCTGGCGAAAATGGGCCTTCCTCTCCTAATCAAAGCTTTGATTCTCGGCATCGCCGAGCGTCTTACCGAGTTTCTGCCGATCTCCTCGACTGGGCATCTGATTTTGGCGGGCGCGCTGCTGGGCTTCAATGACGAAGTCGGCAAAGTATTCGAGGTGGCGATTCAAGCCGGCGCAATGCTGGCGATCATCTGGGAATACCGCGCGCGCTTCGCGCGGATCACTGCGGGCCTGTTCAGCGATGCGGCCGCGCGTCGCTTCGCCGGAAACCTGCTGATTGCGTTCCTGCCTGCCGCCGTGCTCGGGCTGCTTTTGTCGAAGTTCATCAAGCATGCGCTGTTTCGGCCGTTGCCCGTGGCCTTGGCCTTCATCGTCGGCGCGCTGGTAATTCTTTGGGCGGAGCGTCGGCGACACGAGATCCGTGTGGACAGCGTGGAGGCGATGACCGCCGTCGATGCGCTCAAGATCGGCCTCGCCCAGTCGCTCGCGCTGATCCCGGGCACGTCACGATCCGGTGCCACCATCATCGGCGGGCTGTTGTTCGGTCTCTCGCGGCGTACGGCGACGGAGTTTTCCTTCTTCCTCGCGGTGCCCACGCTGCTCGCGGCGAGCGCCTATGACCTCCTCAAGCATCGACATCTGCTGCACGCCGACGCCATTCCCATGTTCGGCGTCGGCGCGCTCGCTGCGTTCGGCTCGGCGTTCCTGTGTGTGCGCTGGTTGTTACGGTTCATCAGTCGCCACGACTTCAGCGTGTTTGCCTGGTACCGCATCGCCTTCGGGATCCTCGTCCTGATCACCGCGTATACGGGCATGGTGGACTGGTCGCAGGGCTGACGCTTGTTCCCGCTGGTGCGAGCGGGCAAACTGCGCGGGACTTCGTCATGCGTTTCATCAAAGTTGCGGCCGCGACCCTCAATCAAACCCCCCTCGACTGGGATGGCAATCGGCGCAACATCCGAGCTGCGATGGAGGCGGCGCGGGGCGCGGGCGTGAGTGTCTTGTGCCTGCCGGAACTCTGCATCACGGGCTACGGCTGCGAGGACGCGTTCCTCGCACCCGCCACGGAACGCCTCGCCTTCGAAGTTCTTGGGGAGCTCTTGCCGGCGACCAAAGGGCTCGTCGTGAGCTTTGGCTTACCGGTGCGCCACAACAAGGCGGTGTTCAACTGTTGTGCGCTGGTTGCCGATGGCGTGCTGCTCGGCCTCGTCGCAAAACGCGCCCTCGCCGGTGATGGCATTCACTACGAGCCGCGCTGGTTCAAGCCGTGGCCTGCGGGCAGGCGCAGCACGCGCACCCTGTTCCATGAAGAGGTCCCGCTCGGAGATCTGTACTTCGACATCGGGGGCGTCAAGCTCGGGTTCGAGATTTGCGAGGATGCCTGGATCGCCGAGCGCCCGGGCGTGGCGCTCTCGCAGCGCGCGGTGGACCTGATCCTGAACCCGAGCGCCAGCCACTTCGCCTTCGACAAGCACGAAATCCGCAGGCGACTCGTGCTCGAAGGCTCGCGGGCATTCGGCGTGAGCTACGTGTACGCGAATCTACTCGGCAACGAAGCGGGGCGCGCCATTTACGACGGCGACGCCCTAATCGCGACCCAAGGTCGCATCGTGGCGCAGGCGCGGCGCTTCAGCTACTCCGATTTCGAGCTCATCTCGGCGACAGTCGATGTGGAGCTCCCTCGCACGCAGCGTGGCGTCCTGTCGAGCTTTGCGCCGCAGGTGGAGGCGCTGCCAGGCGAATGCGTGAGCTCCACGTTCCAGTTACCTGAGGCGCGACCAACGCCAAACGTATTGACCGACACGGTTTGGGAGGGTTCTCGCGAGCTTCGCGAAGAAGAGTTCGCGCGCGCCATTGCGCTTGCGCTCTTCGACTACCTCAGAAAGAGCCGCTCGAGCGGGTTCGTGGTGTCGCTGTCTGGAGGCGCCGATTCAGCCGCGGTGGCCTGCCTGGTCGGACTGATGGCGAAATTTGCGACGGCGGAGCTCGGCCTTTCCGGGTTCTCTGCGCGGCTACCGGCGCTACCGGCGCTCAAATCCGCGGTCAGCGAACGCGACCTCGTCGCGCGCCTGCTCACGACGGCGTACCAGAGCACGAAAAACAGCGGGGCCGTGACGCGGGCTGCAGCGCGGAGCGTGGCGGAGGCGCTCGGCGCGCGGCATTGGGAGCTCGACGTGGACGCCTTTGCGGACAACTACGTGCGACTCATCGAGTCGGCACTCGGCCGTCCCTTGGCCTGGCAGAGCGATGATTTGGCGCTCCAGAACATTCAGGCCCGGGTGCGAGCTCCGAGCGTTTGGCTGCTCGCCAACGTCGAGCATGCGCTGCTTTTGGCGACCAGCAATCGCTCCGAGGCGGCGGTCGGCTACGCGACCATGGACGGCGACACCGCTGGCAGCATCAGCCCGATTGCCGGCATCGACAAGGCCTTCATTCGGCGCTGGCTGTTGTGGCTCGAACGAACGGGGCCCGACGGGATCGGGCCCATTCAGGCGCTCTCCGCGGTCAATCATCAGGCTCCGACGGCCGAACTTCGCCCGCCCTCTGCGTGCCAGACGGATGAAGCCGACCTCATGCCTTATGACGTGCTCGACGCGATCGAGCGCGCGGCGATTCGCGACAAGCGCTCACCCGCGGAGATCCTAGAGCTGCTCGAGCCGACCTTCCCCGGCTACTCGCTGCAAGAGCTCTGCCTATGGATTGAACGGTTCTTCCGCTTGTTCGCGCGGAATCAATGGAAGCGCGAGCGCTACGCGCCCTCGTTCCACGTTGATGACGAGAACCTCGACCCTAAGACCTGGTGTCGCTTCCCCATCTTGTCGGGCGGTTTCGAGCGAGAGCTAGCCGAGCTCCGCGCGCAACTGGCGAAGCGCCTGGGCTGAGGGGTCGAGGCCGGCGCTGCACATTAAGAAAGTATCTTCGTGCCAACGCCAGCCTCGATGAAATTCGCTAAATGTTGGTGAATTAGCGCCACTTGGTAGCTCGGCGGGATTCAAGGTGGGTCGCAAAAATCGATAAAATCTGCAAAATAGACGAGGGCGAATAAGTTAAGAAACACTATTAGTGCTGGTCCGCGCCGACGGAGAGCGTCATGCTCGGGATTTGAGCCCCGTGTCCTGCCGACCTCTTTGGTACCGTTCGATCTGCTCGGCCTTGTTCTGCGTAGCGTTCGCCCGTGGCGCGAACGCGGCGGTCGTGGAGCCCAACGGCGTCTCCGTACCCGGGCCTTCCAGCAACTCGAGCGAGGTCACCCTCCAGAGTTACTTCGACAGTCAAGCCGAGACCATCAACACAGTGGTTGAAGCGAGCATCGAGCCGGGGACGTTCTCTCCGCTCTGCGACTTCCAGGCAGCATTGGTCCTGAGCCAGTCGAACGCGCAGGCGGGGATTGCTTGGTACAACGTTCCGACCAGCCCGACCGCTACGCCCGCGGCTACTTATTTGATTGTTCCAGCCGGCACAGCCGTAGGTCAGACCATCTCGAGCGCTGACATTCGCTCGAACACGAACTACCAGGGTGGCTTGATTGGCTTTGCGCTGATCAAGAACGGCGCCGTTGCGTACTACTCGGAATACCAGCGAAATCAGCGCTGTTCGCAGTGCACGATGCCCGACTACTGGAAGATGGCGCTCGTCTATCGTTCCAAGAAGCTCGAAAATACGTTCTACGTTGCGTTCGAAGATTGGGAAGGCGCGAACGACAGCACCTGGTTCGGAAACGACGGCGATTTCAACGACAAGGTGTTCCGCGTCACTGGCGTGAGTTGCCCGGGCAGCGGGGCCGCGTGTGACACCGGCAAGCCGGGCGTGTGCGCACCGGGCCTTACCGAATGCCAAACGGGCGGCGCCTTGACTTGCAAACCGCAGATCACGGCGGCTACGGAAGTCTGTGACGGCCTCGACAACGATTGCAACGGCAGCGTCGACGACGGCGATCTGTGTCCGACCGACGAAGTGTGCGATCGAGGTCGCTGCGTCAAGAAGTGCGGGGAGGTGCTGTATAACTGCACCAACAGCGAGGTCTGCAACCGAGCGGGCTACTGCGTGGACGCGACGTGCGCCAGCGTCACCTGTATGAGTGGTCTCTTGTGCGTGGCAGGTGAGTGCAAAGCTCCCTGCGATGGGGTGGCCTGTCCCTCGCCCACGGTGTGCAAGGTAGGTCGCTGCGTGGACCCTTGCGTCGGGGTTCAGTGCGAGGCCGGGCGCGTTTGCGACAATGGCGTGTGCGTGCTCGGCTGCGACTGCGCCGCCTGCGGCACGGGGCTCGAATGCGCCAAGAGTGGGCTCTGCGTGAGCGCTGGCTGCGCGGACAAGACCTGCAGCGCCGGTACGGCGTGCCAAGCGGGAGCGTGCGTGGACGCTTGCATGAGCGCCAAGTGTCCGACTGGCGAGAAATGCGCGATGGGTGCCTGCGTCGACGCTTGCAGCGGCGTCAGCTGTCCGAGCGGCCAGAAGTGCGTGGCGGGGAGCTGTGCGGACGTTTGCAGTGACGTGCAGTGCGGGCCCGGTTTCAAATGCGCCGTGGGCACCGACAACCAAGGTAGCTGCGTCGACGCCTGCCTCGGGGTCGACTGGGGGGCCGGCAAGAAGTGCCAAAATGGTGTGTGCGGCAGCGACTGCCTGGGCGTCACTTGTCCGACGGGCGAGGTGTGCAGCGCGGGCGCCTGCGTGAATCCGTGCGCAAGCATCACTTGCTCCGCGGACCGGGTCTGTCGCGACGGGAGCTGCGTCGATCGTTGTGCCGGGGTGACCTGCAACACTGGATTGCACTGCGAACTCGGCGTCTGTACCGCGGATGCGCCCGTAATTGTCGGCATGGGCGGAGCCTTCGCGAGTGGAGGCAGCAGCGGGGGAGCGCTGCCGAGCGCCGCGGGGGGCAGCATGGGCGGCTCGACCGGTGGCGCGTTGACGGGCAGGACCAATGCGACCTCTTCGAGCTCGGGCTGCGGCTGTCGGCTCAGTCTGCCGTCGAGCTCGGGCGCGAGCGCGGCCGCACTTGCCCTGGCCGCGTTTGGATTTTGGCGCCGTCGCCGGAGGGCCGCGTGAGACAGTTTCCTGAATGGTCGTTCGCGTTGGTGGCGCTGTGCGCTTGTTCTGCGGGAAGCTCCAAGTCTGGGGGCACGACGTTGCCGACGGGCGGCGCTGGGGCTTCGACCGCCACAGCTGGCGGCAGTCCGGGCTCGGGGGGCGCGAGCGCTGCTGGGTCCGCAGGTCAACCTTTGGTGGTGTTTGGCGGCAGCACGAGCATCGGCGGTGCGCCAGCGGCCGGCGGCGATGGCCCGGTGCGCGATCCCAACAGCTGCCAAGAAGCCGAGATGTTTCGCACCTATCTCGGCTGCGAATACTACCCGACCGTGCTCGCCAACGTCGTGAGCTCGGTCTTCGATTTTGCCGTAGTGATCGCCAACGCGAGCGATCAGGCCGCAGACATTCACGTCGATGGGCCCAACGGATTTACTTCGACGGGCAGCGTGGCGGCCCACGGGCTTTTGACTGTGTATTTGCCTTGGGTCGACGCGCTCAAAGGGCCGAGTTTGTCGAGCACGTGCACGGCTGCCGCGATGACCGGCTCCGTGCTGGCGCGCGCGAGCGCCTTTCACCTGACGAGCTCGCGCCCGGTCGCTGCGTATCAATTTAGCCCCCTGGAGTTTCGTGCCACGGGTGGCCCCGCCGGCAAGGTTTGGAGCTGCGCACCTGCCACGAGTCCGCCGTGCGAGTGCAACTCGTATACGAATGACGCCTCTCTGCTGCTCCCGAAGAACGCGCTCACCAGCAATTACGTGGCGTTCACCTGGCGCGATCAGGGCATGGCTTCGAGCAGCAAGCCAGCGACTGTAACTATCACCGCACTGGCAGACGCCACCGAGGTTTCGGTGCAAATGGGACCGCACGCCACGCTCCAGGCCGGCCCCACGGGCTCGGGCATTCCAGCAGCGGGCCCGAACCAGGTATTTCGTTTGACCATCGACCAGAGGGACGTCATCGAGCTGGTCGCCGCACCTGGCAGTGACCTCAGCGGCACCCAGATTCAAGCGTCCGCGAACAAGCCGCTGCAGGTGATGAGTGGTAGTCCGAGTGCCACCGCGCCGAACGATATGGTGCGCTCGGCGGACCACATGGAAGAGATCGTGTTCCCGGCTGAGTCTGTGGGGAAGGACTATGTCGTGCCGGTTCCGAGCGGGCCTCACGCGACGCCGGTCGTGCACGTCGTGCGCATCTACGGGCACGCCAAGGCTTCGAGTCTCAGCTACTATCCGAACAAACCGACGGGCGCACCGGACAGCATTCCCGCCGGCGAAGTCGTCGAGTTTCAGGCTTCGACGGATTTTCAAGTGCAGGGCAGCGAGCCCTTCGCAGTAGGCTCGTTCTTGGTCGGTGGACAGCTCTTGGATCCGAGCGCGCAGCCGCAAGATAGCTCGGGGGATCCGTCGCAGAGCTTTCTCACCACCACCGCTCAATATCGCGACAAGTACGTGTTTTTGGCGCCGATCGACTACGAGAGCAACTTCGTCGACATGGTCGTGCCAAGTGGCATCGAGCTCAAGCTCGACGGCAAGCCGCTCGATTTGTCCGCCGCAGCGACGCTTGCTGGGCGGGCCTCGGACGCGACGACTCCGCTCGGCTTCCGAATCGCGCGCGTGCTGCTCGACGCCGGCCCAAGCTTCGTCGGTGCCCACGAAATCACCGCCTCGGCACCCGTTGGGATTCAGGTCGTCGGCTACGGCCGCTTCACGAGCTATCAGTACCCCGGTGGCCTCAATCTGAACCTGATCTCCGAACCCCCGGTCAGCATTCCCCGCTAGAGCTCAGTAGCGCGTGACGGCCAGCCGCGCGATTGACCCAGGACAAGCTAGATCCTGGTACAGATTCCTGCGATGCAGGTGCGCTGGCCGCGGCAGAGGGAGCCGCAACCGCCGCAGTTGTCGTTGTCCGTAGTCGTGTCGACGCAAAGCCCGCCGCAACGCGAGAAGCCGGCGCCGCAAGCGACGCTGCAAACCCCGTTGCTGCAGAGGGCGGTGCCGTTCATCACGCTCGGGCAAGCGTTGCCACACTTGCCGCAGTTTGAAGAGTCCGTCTTCGTGTTGAAGCAGGCCTCACCGCAGCGGCTATAGGGGGAGCTGCACACGAAGTCGCAGCCCGCCGCGCCGCAACTCGGGACGGCATTCGCGGGGGCACTGCAGGCCACTCCACAGCCGAGGCAATTCGCAGGATCCGTCTTGGTATCGATACAGTAACCGCTGCAGGAGGTCAGCGTGCCACAGCTGGTGGAGCAGGCACCCGCTTGGCAGACCATGTTCGCGCTGCAGACTGTCGCGCAGTCCCCGCAATGATTCTTGCTGGCCAGGGTGTCGACGCAGGCTCCGTCGCAGTCGGTGAAGCCCGAGTTACAGGTGGTGGTGCACTTGCCGTCAACGCAGCTCGGGCTGGCGTTGTCGGCGCCCGGGCACACCGTTCCGCATTTTCCGCAGTTCGAGCCGTCGGAGTCGAGCTTCACGCAGCTATTGCCGCAAGCTTGGAAGCCCACGTTGCACTTGATGCCGCAAGCGCCGCTGACGCACTCTGGTGAGCCATTTTCTCGCGTTGGGCAAGACGTCCCACACTTGCCGCAGTTCTCCGGATCGCTCTCGGTGTCCACGCACGAGCCGTCGCAGTTGCTCTGCCCGCTGGGGCAATTCAGGCTGCAAGTCCCCTTCGTGCATACCTCACTGGCGCCGCAGGCATGCAAGCACGCGCCGCAGTTTCCGGGATCGTGACTGGTGTCGACGCAGAGCTCGCCACATTTGGCGAAGCCTTGATTGCAGGTCGAGCCGCACTCTCCGGCCACGCAGCTCGCCATTCCGTTGGCGGGCGCATCGCAGACCTTGCCACACGCGCCGCAGTTGAGAGGGTCGCTACGCAGGTCGAGGCAGCCCGCGCCACACGCGGTAAACCCGAGGTCACACGAGAAGCTGCAGCTGCTCGCGGTGCAGGTCGCCTTGCCACCGGCCGGCGCTGGGCAAACGGTGTCGCAATCGCCGCAATGGTCGGGCGTGCTCGAGACGTCGACGCACGCGCCGCCGCAGTTGACGCGGCCCGACGTGCAGCTGTCCGAGCAAGCGCCGTCGGAACAAACCCTGCCTCCTGGGCAAGCTGCGTCGCACGCGCCGCAGTGCGCGGGATCACTCGCCAAATCGACGCAAGTTCCGTCACAGGACTTGAGCGGGCTTTCGCAGCTGACGCCGCAGCTGCCCTCAACGCAGGCGGGCGCGCCGCGTGCCGGATCTGGACACACCTTGCCGCAGCTGCCGCAGTTCGCGACGTCCGCGTGCAGATCGACACACACCGTGTCGCATGGTGAGTAGCCGGTCGCGCAAGCGAAACTGCAGCGCGACCCTGCGCAGGTGGGGGTCGCGAAGGCCGGCGCGGTACAGGTGGCGCTGCAGCCGCCGCAATTGGCGGGATCTTTGTCGAGCACCACGCACTTGCCGCCGCACACGGTTTCGCCTTCGCGGCAGCTCTCGGCGCTGATCGGGCGAACGCAGACGTTGCTGGGTAGGTCACAGACGAAGCCAGCCGCGCAGCGTTGTGCCGCGTCGCACAGCTTTCCCTCGAGACTCCGCGAGAGCTGGCTTTCGCAGCCGAGGCTCACGAGCGCAACGATCAGGCAGACGATCCCTCGCACTACCGCGCGCCAGGCGGCGTGAGCCGAATGCCGAGTGGCAATCACTAAAATTCGCTCCTACCGGCGAACGCGCACGCGCCCGGCACACAGGCCAACCCCAGCCCGGTCCGCGGCTGGGCCGAGCCGCGATCGACCCACAACAGGACGCCGCCCGCGAGCACCAAGGCACCGCCGACTCCCAGCAGGATGCGCGCGTCGGTCTTTCGTGAATCCATACGGTCGAGTGAGTTTTGGAAGCCGAGCTGCGTCGACTGCTGTTTGGCATCGCTCTCGCTCGAACGACGCAGGAGCTCGAAACCGAGCGAGCCACCGAGCGCCACGGCGCCAGCGCCGAGGGTGATCCACGGCCACGCGCCCAGGCGTTTTCCCTGTGTCGCCGCAAT
>JAEUAF010000128.1 GCA_019695485.1 Sorangium sp. | reverse complement strand
CTAACCGAGAACCGCGCTCATTTGTCGCGGCGCTGTCTCAAACTGTCGGCGGCCTTCGGCGGGCTCAACGCCGCACTCGTCATCGGAGCGGCCGGGGAAACGCCGTCGGTAGCGAGTCGCGTGCCGCTTCCCGTGGCGGTGCGTGTGCTCGGCGAGGCTGTCTCAGAAGGTGATCCCGCGCTCGTCGCGCGCGCCGGTCCCGCTGCGGCCGGCATGGCTGAGCGCGCGGACTCGTTGTCCGAACTCGTGCTCGCCGCAGTGGCGCGACTGGTGCAGGACTCGGGCGTCACGTTGCCAGAGCGGACGGCGGTCATCGTGGGAACCACGCTCGCTACGATCGACGTGAACGAGCGTTTCGATCAGCGCCGTCGACGTGGCCTGCCCGTGGAGCCGCGGCGCTTTCCTGCGACCTCACCGAGCCTATGCGCGTCGGTTTGTTCCATCGCCTGGGGTCTGCGTGGGCCTGCCTTTAGCGTCGGGGCGCCCTGCGACGTGGCTGACGCCGCACTCAACGTGGCGAGCATTCTGCTTCGTGCGGGCGACGTGCCAGCCGCGCTGGTGGTGTGGGCGGAGGACGCCGGGCCGGTCGGCGTCGAGCTTTGCCGCGCGGCCGGGCGAAAACCCAGCCTGCGCGGCGCCCGTGCCGCGCTGTTAGCCGGACCGGACCAGGATTTGGGTCCAAACGCCCGCGGGTTGAGCACTATTCTTTGTCCTGCCGACCCGGACCGGGGTGCTTGGGTGAGGCTCCTGGGTTAGCCGTGCGGGCTGGCGCAAACCGAGCCGTTGTGCCACGACCCGCTTGCCCGAGGCGCCGGGACTCTTCTACGGTCCACCGGGAATGCGCTCTCGCCTGATGGCGTTCTCTCGTTCGGCTGGAAGCACCCTCATGAACTTGGTTTGGTTTCGTCCCCTGGCGCTTGCACAATGTCTGGTTGCGTTGGCGGGCTGCTCCACCCAATACATCCCGAACACGGACGTGGAGGAGGGCGACTTCAATCGTGAAGTCATCGAGTTTTGCGAGAAGTACCGGCACGCGGTCGAATACCGCAACGTGCCGGTGCTCGTGCAAATGGCGCACCCCAACTACTACGAAGACGGCGGCACGATCGACACCAGTGACGACATCGACTTTGCCGGCTTGAAGGAATACCTGGAAGGGCAGTTTCGCGACACCCTGGGCATTCGCTACGAGATTCGCTACCGCAGCGTGTCGCCGGGTCGCAAGGACACGGTGTTCGTCGACTTCACGTACAGCGCCAGCTACAAGATTCAGACCCCTGACGGCGAGGCCTGGCGCCGCCGCGTGGCCGACGATCGGCTAGAGCTCGTGCGGCAAGGCGAGACGTTCAAGATCCTGTCGGGCATGTGACCGTCACGGGACCTGCGTGTCCTCGTGAATCGTCGCGATGCGGTACTGAGTTCGCTCTGGCCGCAGCAGAAAGTCCATGTGGTCAGCGAGCACGCGCGTCTTGCCGGCGTACGAGACGCTGAGCCGCACCCTGACCAGCAGATCGCCCCGGCTGAGCTCTGTGGGCAGCGCGCGCGCGGTGCGCAAGCGCTCCGCGTCCTCGAAGCGATAGACCTCGACGTCGTTGTCACGGAAGAGCGGCACGCCGCGCAGCGGCCCGTAGTCGAGCTGCACGAAGCGGGAGCGCAGCGCCCCGCGCGCCGGCTGCTTACCAGAGGTTGATTCGATGGACGCTTGCTCGGTGAGCACCGCGTCGACGCCTTCCGGGGATTCGTTGACGAGGGCTCGAAAGAAGCGGGCCAACGTGCTGCGCGCCAGTCCCACGCTGTGCGGCGCTGACAGCACCAACAGCGCGTCGTCGGCTTCGGCGTTGCTCTGCGCCGCGGGTAGCCGCGAGACCGGATCCGAAAGAACCCCTGGCGCGCGCCGGCTGTTCGGCATGGGTTCGTTGGGATCAGTCGTCGCAAATCGCGCATCGCGCGCGCAAGCACCGAGCCCAACACAGAGCGCGATCGCCGCCCACCTCACAGCGGTTCGACTCGAGGATCCTCGGTTCGGGAGAGCGTCACGATCGTGCGCTCGTTCACGGCGGTCCAACCGCTCGGTAGCGCATCCAGGTCCGAGGCGACGATCGTAAAATGCGTGCTGTCGATGCTCGGGATGCGAGCGCGGCGCATGCCGTCCTCGCCGAGCAGCCCCTCGATGTCGAACTTCCCGCGCAGCACCCGGAAGCCAAGCGTTCCGTTGCGATGCACGGCAAGCATCGATTCGCCATTCGTCACCAGGATATTCCCGCCATTCGGCCCGAAGCCCTCTTCGGCCGAGAGCCGATCGACCAGCGCGATGGATGCCCGCAGTGCCGCCGCGACGTGCGTCATCGCGACGTGCCCCTCTGCGAGATGTCCCGCGTCGTGCAGGAACGAGAGAAACAGGTAGAAGAAACACTCGCTGTCGGTTTCACCGCGCACGTTGCGTCGCAAGAACTCGGGCTGCGAAGCCAGCAAGCGCTCTCGCAAGTTTTCGAAGCCGCCGATGGTGCCGGTCTGTGCGAAGACCCACGAGCGATAGCGGAACGGGTGCGTATTTTCGGTGCGCAGCGCGCCGACGCTCGCGTGGCGAACGTGCCCGATCAAAACGTCCGTGCGAATGTCTTCCGCGGCTTCGGTGAGGTCGATCTCGATGCGATCGTCGATCGGTCGACGCCTGAGCAAGATCTCCCCGGCTTGGTAAAAGCCGAGGCCCCAGCCCAGAGGTTCGCCTGCCACGCGCCGGACTCGAAGTAGGTCCGCGTTTGACTTCAGCACGAGCGCTCCGAGATCGGAGCGGTTGCCGATGAATCCGAACATCCGAGCCATCCCTCGGAATGATACCGCTCGCGAGGCGTTCGGGCACCTGTCGCGTTGAACACGCGCTGCCGGCCTGTCAGCCGAGCTGTCCGTCGTTGAGGCGCCCCCTCGCGTCGGACGACGGCACGCGCTAACTTTTCATCCTGTGGATCGCGCAGACTTTCGGGAAGCGCTGCTGGCAGTCATGGACCAGAAACAGCACTGGGCCTGGGGTGCGTTCACGTCAGGCGTGGTGCCCAGGGCTCGGCTCCACATCCACCTAGAGCAGGAATATGCGACCTATGTGCGCGACTTCCCCGTGCTCGTGGGGCGCGCGTATGTGAACTGTCCGGTCCCGGAGGCACGGCGTGAGCTCATTGCCAACGTCTACGAAGAGGAGACAGGGGGCCTCTTTGCTGGCAGGCCCCATCCTGAGCTCTTCCTGGAGTATCCGCGCGGACTCGGCATGGATCTGTCGCGCTTCGTCGCGGTCGAGCTGATGCCGCGCGCGGCGGCCTACCGCAGTCTGCTCGACCAGGTGACGCTTCACATGGGTTGGCAAGCCGCCGCCGCCGTCACGACGTTGTTCGTCGAAGGAACCGCGAACGAGCGTCGCGAACTGGACGGAGAGGCGCGCGTCGCGCCGCCGCTCGAGGCGCATCCTCTGGTGCGCCACTACGGGATCCCCCTTGAGCACCTTGCCCTGACGAGAGCCCATCGCCAGGTGGAGGGAGACCATCGGCAGTCGGCGTGGAAAGTGGTGCTCGAGTACGTCGATGTGGCCGCCCGCCCGGTCGTGGTTGGCGCGATGGGGGCCGCGCTGTCCGCGTGGCTCGCCTATCGCGACGAGGTCGCCGAGGCGTGCGGAGTCGTGCGTGGGCCCGGGGGAGCGCCCGTGCTCGGGGCGACCTGAGCCTGCTCCTCGTTTCAGCCTCGTCGGAATGACCGCCGCGGAAGGACTGCCGGTCCGAGCGCGGACGATCGGGCTGGCGCTCGCCCCCGAAGGGCGCGAAAGTCCCGAACTAAAGATGTTCTCTTCCCTCAGGTACGCGAGCGTCGCTCGCGCCAAGGTCGTGAGTTTCGGGCTGGCGCTCTTGGCGTCCGGCTGCGGTGCCGTGTTTCCGGAAATGAGCACCCCGCTTCGACAGCCGCCGCCTGGCTTCACGATGGACCCCCCACCCCCCAGCGATGTCCTCTATCTAGCCTTCGCCAAAGCCACGATTCCGCAGAAGACACGGGACGGGCGCGCGTGGGATTCCGTTGGCGGCTCGTTGCCGGATCCGTTCGCCAAATTCATCGTCGACGACGTCGACCTGATAGTGACGCCGATCCAGGAAAATACGCTGACCCCGACGTGGCCGAACCAGAAGCGCGGCAACTATCGCATTCGCGACGGGGCGCGCGTGCGCGTGGAACTCTGGGACAACAACCCGCTCAACAATCACCCCATCTGCACCAAGGAAGTGCACGAGCTGAACGAGCAGCTCAGCAACGCGACCAGCCTCGACATCACGTGCGACAGCGGCGCCTATATCCAGGTCACAGCCGAGCCGGCGCACGGAAAAATCGGGTTGGGCCTCTTTTACGAGATTCACACGGACGCGGCATTCGTCGTGCGTGTGCTGGCTGAGTCGCCGGCGGCTCGCGCAGGGCTTCAGCGCGGGGACCAGATCCTGAGCATCATGGGAAAACCCGTGAAAGGCATGAGTGAGGGCGAGGTTCGCAGCCTGGTGAACGCCAACGCCGCGACCGGCCTCGACCTTCACGTGCGCGGCGCCAATCACCAAGAACACGACGCAGCCCTCAAGGACGGCCCGGTCTATGCGCTCTTGGCCGAAGACGTGCCGTGAGCGTCATGTCGAGTGTCCTCTCTTCCCCTGCGATTCAATCGTTCGTGATCGTTCCCGAACTCGAACGCGAGACGCTGCGCGTCATAGGAAAGGATGCGGTGTCCTGGCTCAACGGACTCGTGACGTGCGACGTTGCGGCAGTCGTCGGGCGGCGGGGGGCGGCTGGTCTGTTGCTCAGCAAACAGGGCAAGGTCTTGGCCGATCTGGATGCCGTCGCGGGGCAGGGGGAACTCCTGTTGGGCGTGGGTGCGGGCCTGGGCGAGGCGGTGCGCGAGATGCTCGAGCACTATCTTGTGATGGAGGACGTGGAGCTCGAGCTCGCGCCGGAGATGCGTTGGTTGCGGTTGCATGGGGCGCGCGCGGAGCAGGCGCTTTCGGATCAACGACCCGGAGGCGCGATCGATTGGCTCGGCGTGGGCGGCGCTGCCCTGGTCGTGCCAGCGACGGACGTCGAACAAACCGTCAGTAGCCTGCTCGCAGCCTTTCCCGGCAGTGTGCGCGCCGCGGCCGCCGAGTGGGAGCTCTTGCGCGTTCGCCACGGCTTCCCGACGTTTGGCACCGACTACGGCCCCGAGGACAACCCTCACGAGGCAGCTCTCGACCGCCGCGCGGTGTCGTGGACCAAAGGCTGCTACCTCGGGCAGGAGGTGGTCTGCATGCAGGACATGCGGGGGCGCCTCAAACGCCGGCTGGTCGTGTTGGAGATCGAAGGGGCCTCCCCCGTCAGCCCGGGTTCGGATGTGCTCGCTTCCGGGCACGCCGACGCCATCGGCCGCCTAACCAGCGTGGCCAGCGACGGGGAGAACACGTTTGCCATCGCGCGCCTACGCGCTCCGTTTTTCGAGGGCGCAGCGGCGTTGAGCGTTTCCGGCCGGGCCACTCGGATTGTGGCGCCCGCCACGCGAGGATGATGGTAGTTTGAGGGCAGCATGCCGCCCGCGGATCCACTGAGCTCCTCTGAAAGTCGTTTCACAAGTTCCGGCCTCCGTGTCGCTGACGATGCGCTGGCCCTGATCGCTCACACTCCGCTAGTGGCGCTGCGGCGCGTGTCACCCGAAGGGTGCAGCGTCGTTGCCAAAGCCGAGTTCCTGAATCCGGCGGGCAGCGTCAAAGATCGACCCGCCTTGTCGATGATTCTCGAGGCCGAGCGCAGTGGGCAGCTGAAGCCGGGCGCTACCATCGTGGAAGCCACCAGCGGCAACACCGGCATCAGTTTGGCGATGATCGCCGCGGTTCGGCGCTACCGCTGCATGCTCGTGATGCCCGAGGACATGAGCCTCGAGCGCCGCTACATCCTGCGCGCTTATGGCGCGGACATCATCCTTACGCCGGCCTCCGACGGCATGAGCGGGGCGGTCGCGCGGGCACAGGCATTGCTCGCGGAAACACCAGCCGCGTTCATGCCCAGCCAGTTCAAGAACCCCGCCAACCCGCAGAGTCATGAGCTTGGCACGGCCCGCGAGATCCTGGAGCAGACAGGGGGCAATCTCGCGGCCTTCGTGACCGGAGTCGGCACCGGCGGCACGATCACCGGCGTCGCGCGTGTGCTGCGCAAAGAGCTCGGCTCCAGAGTGCGCATCGTCGCGGTCGAGCCCACCAACAGCGCCGTGCTCAGCGGAAAGCCGCCTGGTATGCACGGCATTCAGGGTCTGGGCGCAGGCTTCATTCCTGAGATCTTGGACCGCACGCTGATCGACGACGTGGTTGAGGTGAGCGATACCGCCGCGGAGCGCATGGCGCGTCGCTTGGCGCGAGAGGAAGGCTTGTTGGTCGGGCCATCGTCGGGCGCCAACGTGCACGCTGCGTGCGAAGTCGCGGCGCGGCTCGGCGCCGGACCCGTCGTCACGATTCTGTGCGATTCCGGCGAGCGTTACCTGTTTTGAGTCGGCGCGTCGGGCGCGCTAGCGTCCTTGAAAGACGGGCGTGCGTCGCTCGAGAAATGCGCTGACGCCCTCTCGCACATCTGCGGTCGCGAGCAGGGCGAGTTGCTCGCGTCGTTCCCGCTCGAGCGCCGAGTCGAGCGAACCGTCGAGACTCGCGCGCACGGCACGCTTGATTGCGCCGAGCGCCAGCGGTGGGGCGGCGGCGAGCCGCTCACAGATCGCGCGCGTCTCCTGGTGAAGGTCCGCGGGTTCGACGACGCGGTTGACGAGGCCGAGCGAGAGCGCTGTCGCGGCGTCGAAGCGCGTGCCGAGCATCAAATGCTCGAGCGCGCGTCCGAGCCCAATGAAACGCGATAGATGGAAAGTTCCTCCACCGTCGGGCATCAGTCCGATGGCCACGAACTTCTCTTCGAAGTAGGCGCTCGTAGCAGCCACCCGTAAGTCGCACGCCAGCGCCAAGTCGGCGCCGAATCCGACGGCGGGGCCCGCAATGGCCGCGATCACTGGCTTGTCTGCGCTCGTGATCGCGCGAATCAAGCGATGAAACCCGGTGAGGCGCTGTTCGAGGCGCTCACGCTGTCCGAGGTCGGCCGCAGCCGAACGTAGATCCACGCCTGAACAAAAGGCGTCGGTCCCCCCCGTCAGTACAATCACCCGCACCTCCGGCGCCCGTGCGGCCGCCTCGAGCGCCGCGCCCAGGCTATCGACGAGCTCCTCGTTGAGTGAATTCTTCGTTCCTGGACGATTTAGCCGAAATTCGGCGATCGCCCCGTCGCGCGCGCTGAGCAGCACCGCTTCTGCCATGGGCGCAGGATATCACAGGGTGCTAGGACCTCGCGCCCCGCGCCGCCTTCACGGTGTGGGTTTCCCACTCACTAACCTGGCTGGTCGCACCGCATGGGACGCACTTTTCCGATACCTGCTCCGCTCCCGCTCGCCGAGCAACGAGGCCAAAGCTATCCGTCGCTGGTGGCGCTCATGCAGCGGCTGCTCGCGCCCGACGGCTGCCCCTGGGACCGTGAGCAAAGCCCGGCGTCGTTGCGCAAGTACGTGTTGGAGGAGGCCTGCGAGGTCATCGACGCCATCGACTCCGGGGACCGCGAGCACCTTTGCGAGGAGCTCGGCGATCTCGCGCTGCAGGTCGTGTTCCTGTCCGAGCTCGGACGCGGCGAAGGGAGCTTCGGTCCGGACGACGTGATTCGCGGCATCGTCGAGAAGCTCGTGCGGCGCCATCCGCACGTCTTCGCAGACGAGTCGGTCGCCGACAGCGCCGAAGTGTTGCGTAATTGGGAACGCATCAAGGCGAAAGAGAAGAGCGAACGTGCCTTGCTCGACGGCGTCGCGCGCTCGCTGCCGGCGCTCTACCGCGCCCAGCGCATGAGCGACAAAGTGAGTCGCGTCGGCTTCGATTGGCCCGATGGACGCGGTTCGCGCGACAAAGTGAGCGAGGAGCTCGGCGAGCTCGACGAGGCAGTCGCGGCGGCCGACGCGCCCGCCATCGAGGCGGAGCTCGGCGATCTGCTGTTCGCGATCGTCAATTTCGCGCGCCACTTGGGGGTGGACGCGGAGACCGCGTTGCGCGGCTCCTGCGATCGCTTTTCCTCCCGCTTTTCGCACGTGGAGCAGCGCGTGAAGGACGAACACGGCGGTTGGCCGCGCAGCCCCGACGGCGCCGCGAGCCCAGGCATCCCGCTCGAGGTGATGGACGGTTACTGGAATGAAGCCAAGCGGAGGCAGCCGTGAGCACGCCGACGGCGCCGGCAACTGCTGAGCCCGCCAACCTTGGGCTCATCGCCCGTTTCCCCGAGGAGTGGGAAGCGGAATTCGCAGCCTGGGGTGAGCCGAAATATCGCGCGCGCCAGCTTTTCCGTTGGCTGCTGCGCCGTGGTGAGTTCGAGCCTTCCCAAATGTCGGATCTTGCGATCGGGCTCCGCGAACGACTGCGCTCGGCTGGGCTCCGTACGCCCGCCGAGGTCGCGCACGTGAAGCGCTCGTCGGACGGCACGCGCAAGTTGCTGCTCGCCCTGTCGGACGGCGGCCAAGTCGAGTGTGTCCTCATCCCGATGACTCGTCTCGACGCGGATGCGGACGCCTCGGCGGCGGTGGAGGACGAGACCGAAGCTTCCGAGCCCGCGGAGCGCACCAAGGTGACGCTCTGCATCTCGACGCAGTTCGGCTGCGCGATGGGCTGCAAGTTCTGCGCGAGCGGCCGCGCCGGCCTTTTGCGAGGCCTCAAAGCAGCCGAGATTGTCGCGCAGGTGTTGATCTCGCGTCGCTATCTGGAGCCCGACGAGGACATCAAGAACCTGGTCTTCATGGGGATGGGCGAGCCGCTGCATCACTATGATGAAACCGCGCGCGCGCTGCGGTTGCTCATGCACCCCGAGGGTCTTGGCATGAGTCCGCGGCGCATCACGGTCAGCACGGTTGGGCTGGTGCCCGGCATTCGTCGCCTGGGCCGGGACTTCGACGGCAAGATGGGGCTCGCGATTTCGTTGCACGCTCCAAATGACGAGGTGCGAAGTCGCATCATGCCGATGAACGAGCGCTATCCCATCGCCGAGTTGATGCAGGCGCTGCGCGACTATCCGCTCCCGAAGCGACGCCGCGTCACCATCGAATATACGCTGATGGATGCGGTCAACGATCAGCCGGAGCACGCCGAGGAACTCGCGCGGCTGCTCCGCGGCGTGCCCGTGAAAGTCAATCTCATCCCCATGAACCCGGTCGATGGCTCCGGCTTCAAAGCGCCGAGCCCTGGCCGCGTGGCTGAATTCCAGCAGATCTTGAGCAACGCCGGCTACAGCTGCTTCGTGCGCACGCGGCGCGGCGACGAGGTGGACGCTGCCTGCGGACAGCTCGCCCTGTCTCGCGATATCATCACGTTGAAGCGGCCCTCACCACCCGCTCAGTGAGCGATGTTCGGCAAAATTCTGATCTTGAATCGGGGCGAAATCGCGTGCCGCATCGAGCGCACGTGTCGGCGTTTGGGCGTTCGTTCGGTGGCGGTTTACTCCGACGCCGACGAGAACGCGCTGCACGTCACTCAAGCCGACGAAGCGGTGCGACTTGGGCCGCCCCCCGTCAAAGATAGCTACCTGAACCTCGAGGCCGTGGTTCAGGCGATCAAGAGCTCTGCTGCCGAGGCGGTGCACCCGGGTTATGGCCTGCTCAGCGAGAGTCCGCGTTTGGCGCGCGCGGTCGAGGCCGCCGGCGCGATCTTCATCGGGCCGCCGCCTGCGGCGCTCGAAGCGCTCGGCGACAAGATTTCGGCGCGCGCGCTGGCTCGCCAGGCGGGTGTCGAGCCGCCGCCCGGGAGTTTGACGCCAATCGATCCCGAGGATGCCGCTGGTTTGTTGGCGACCGCCGCAAGCGTGGGGCTACCTGTGATCGTGAAGGCAGCCGCCGGCGGCGGGGGGATCGGCATGCTCGTGGTGCGCGATGCCGCCGAGCTGCCACGCGCTGCGAAGACCTGCGCGGATCGCGCGCGCCAGGCCTTCGGCGATGGGCGCGTCTATCTCGAGCGCTATCTGGATGCGCCGCGCCACATCGAGGTGCAGGTGTTGGTCGACGCTGTCGGTGATGCGGTCGCGCTCGGCGAGCGCGAATGCAGCGTGCAGCGGCGCCACCAAAAGATCATCGAAGAATCACCTTCTGCCGCAGCGTTCTTCGCTTCTGAAGCTGGGCAAGCGCGCCGCGAAGAGCTATTCGCGAAGGCTCTCGCCGTGGTGTCGAATGCCGGCTATCGCGGAGCAGGGACCGTCGAGTTCGTGTTCGATGCCAACGGCGTGGCGTACTTCTTGGAAGTCAACGCGCGACTGCAAGTGGAGCATCCGGTGACCGAGCTCGTGTGCGGTCTGGACCTCGTCGAGCAGCAGCTCCGGATCGCGGCGGGTGAGCCGCTCAGCGCGGAGGCGCGTGCCGCGCGCTCGAGCGGACACGCGATCGAAGCGCGGCTCTACGCGGAAGATCCGGCACGTGGCTTCCTACCCCAACCTGGGCGGCTCGAACGGCTCGCGTTGCCTTTCGGGCTGCCGGGAATTCGAGTCGATACCGGCGTCGCAGAGGGTGCCGAGGTGACGCCGCACTACGACCCGTTGCTCGCCAAGATCATCGCTCACGGCGCCAGCCGAGGTGAAGCCATTGCGCGGCTAGACGCAGCGCTGGCGAGCACGGTCGTCGCACTCGTGGGCCCGAAAGGTCCGCGCGCCACCAACTTGGCGATGTTACGTTCGGTGCTGGCGGCGCCTGAGTTCGCGCGTGGGGATTACGACACGCGCCTGGTCGAGCGCTTGGGAACGCCGTCGTGAGCGTCACGCTCGACGACGCCCTGTTCGCGCGCGCGAGGGCTTGGGCAGCTGCGGACCCGGATCCTGACACGCGCGCCGAGCTCGAAGCGCTGATACAAGCCTCGGCTGTCGAGGAGCTCAGCGAGCGATTTCAAGCGGAGCTCGACTTTGGCACCGCTGGGCTGCGGGGGGAGGTTGCGGCGGGCCCTGCGCGCATGAACCGAGCGGTGGTGGTGCGCGCGGTGCGCGCCTTGGCGGAGCACTTGCTCGCGCAGGTTCCCGACGCGCGCGCGCTCCCTGTCGTAGTGGGTTACGACGCGCGTCCGACGAGCCGCGCGCTTGCCGAGGCGGCCGCGGGTGTGCTGCTCGGTGCAGGGCTGTCTGTGCGTTGGTTCGAGCAGGCTGTGCCGACACCGCTGGTCGCCTATGCCGCTCGCGTGTTCTCGGCTTCGGCTGCCATCGTCGTCACCGCGAGTCACAACCCCAAGCAAGACAATGGCCTCAAGGTTTACGGCCACGATGCGCTGCAGCTGGTGGCGCCCGCGGATGCGGACGTCGCGCGGCGCCGCGCTGAGGTCGGTCCGGCGGCAAGCATTTCGCACGTCGACTTTCCCCGCGTTCGAAGCGGGGTTCTCGGCGCACGCGTGGAGCTCCTCAGCTCGGCGCTCGAAGACCGCTACCTCGATGAGCTCGAGGCCTCGCTACCGGCGCGCCAGAACGGTCCTTCGCTGTCGGTCGTGTATACGCCGCTGCACGGCGTCGGCCTCCGGCTGGCACAGGCCGCGCTCGCTCGCCGCGGCTTTACGAACTTCCACGCGGTCCCCGAGCAAGCCCAGCCGGATGGTGCGTTCCCGACCTGCGCCTTTCCGAATCCCGAGGTGAGCGGGACATTGGACCTCGCGCTTGCCCTGGCGAAGCGTGTACACGCCGATCTCGTCGTCGCAAACGACCCCGATGCCGATCGGCTGGCTGCTGCGGTCGCCACCGGAAACGGGGAGTATCGACAGCTCAGCGGCAACGAAGTGGGCCTCCTACTGGCTGACTTCGTGCTGCAGCTTGCGCCGACGAAGCCGACCCCGTTGCTCGTGACCTCGATCGTTTCATCACCCGCCCTATCGCGCATTGCCGCGGCGCACGGCGCGCGCGCCGAACGCACGCTGACTGGCTTCAAATGGATTTGGACCGCCGCCCGGGCGCTCGAACGAAGCTCCCACGTGCGTTTCGCCTTCGGCTGCGAAGAGGCGCTCGGCTACTCGATAGGTCAGCTCGTTCGCGATAAAGACGGCATTTCAGCCGCAGTTTGGCTGTGCGAGCTCGCCGAACGCTGTCGACGGCGCGGCGAAACGCTGCTCGATCGCCTGCACGCCCTCTACGCCACGCACGGCTACTGGGGCAGCGCACAGCACTCACTGGTGAAGCCCGGTGCTTCGGGGATCGTGGCCATTCGCGAATGTGTGGAGCGACTCGCGCAATCACCCCCAAACAGCCTCGGAGGCCTCGACTGCCGTGAAGTGCGCGACTATCGCGTTGGGGCGGAGCAGCGAGCGCTTTGGCTCGGGCAGAGTCCGCTGCTGGAGCTCACGCTGAGCGACGACTGCCGTGTGCTCGTGCGACCGAGCGGCACCGAACCCAAGCTCAAGATCTACGCGGACGCTCGCGTGACGCCCGCGCCGGGCGAGAGCCCAGCCGTCGTCAGCGCCCGCGCGGAGCAACGCAGTCGTCAACTGGCGGAAGCGCTCGCGATTTGGCTCGAAGCGCCCTGAGCGCTCACACTTCCTGGTCGAAGCGAACGACCTCGGTCTCCTCCAGATTGGGGATCGCCGCCTCGAGATTGCTGCGAATGTCCGCGGCGGTGCCCACGACCACGAACAGCAAATCTTGCTCGGGGAGGCGGGCAGACAGCGCTCGATTCACATCGTCGAGCGTCGTCTTTGCAATGCGGTTGAGGTAGTCGTCGTAGTAGCCGTCCGGCAAATCGTAGAGGGCAGCGTCGAGCGTGAGCCCGACCCGCTTCGACGGCGTGTCCACGGTGAAGGCATGCGAGCGCGTGAGGTAGCGCTTGGCCCAGGAGAGCTCCTTCTTCGTGACGCCTTTCGCGCGCAATGCGCTCAGCATCTCGATCTGCAAGGCAATGCAGGGCGCCGCGTCTTCAGCCTTGGGGAATGTCCACATGCTAAAGGCTTGCCGCCGCCGATCGATGGGCAAGCTCGAGTAGGCACCATAGGACCAGCCACGCTTCGAGCGCACCTCTTGCGTCATGCGGGCGGTGAACGTACCGCCGAAGATGGTGTTGCCGACGAGCAGGGCGGTGTGGTCGGCGTCAGCCGCGTGGGTGCCGAGGCCACCGATCAAGATTTGTGTTTGAGAGCGCTCCGGCTTGTCGACGATCACGAGCCGCCGACCGGGTCGCATGACGGGCTCTGGCGTCGTGTCTTCGATCTTAGTGGACGCGGGGAGCTCTGCCACGATTCGGGCCGCCAACTCCTCAGCTTCGGCGCCCTCGATGTCGCCGGAGAAGGCGATGAAGAGCCCGTCGCGTTCGCCCAGGCGACGCGCGCAGGCCGCGACGTCGCTCTGCGTGATGCGCTTCAGCGACTCGGACACTCCGCTCACCGGGCGCCCATACGGATGTCCGTCGAACATCTTCTTGCGGAACCAACGTCGAGCCAAACCGCGATCGTCGTCGAGGGCCTCCACGAGGTCGGCCTCGGTCTCGCGGCGTAAACGCCCGAGTTCGTCCTCGGCGAGGCCAGGCCGCGCGAATACGTCGGCGACGAGCGACACGAACGGCTCGAGCGAGCGTCGGATAACCGTTCCTTGAAGTGCCGCCGCGCTGGGGCTCACGTCGACCGAGAGCGAAGCGCCGAGCGCGTCGATTTGGGCGTCGATATCTTGAGGATCTCGCCCTGCCGCCGTGCGTCGCATCAAGCGACCGCTCAAACGCGTGAGCCCCTCCAACCCTTCGGGATCGAAGATGGATCCGCTCTTACTCCCCACGCTAATCGAGACGAGGGGCAGATCGTGGCTGGTCTCGATCAGCACCTTGGGTCGAGAAATTTCGGAAGGGGCGTTCACTGTTTCTCTCCCGTCGTGGTCTCGGCTTGCGGGCGCACGAAAACGATCGAGCGCTGTCCGGCCCCGAAGTACTTGCGTGCGACGCGCCGAAGTTCGCTGCTGCTCACGTTGCGAATCGCGTCGAGGCGTTCGAAGGCCGCACATGGCCGCCCGAGCACCGTCTCGTAAAACCCAATCGTCTGAGCCTTGCCGTCGACCGTGTCGAGGCCCGCCAGTAACCCGAGCTCGAAGCGCGCACGTCCGCGCTCGATTTCCTCCTGCAGGATCGCCTCGACCTTCACGCGCGCGAGCTCCTCGTCGATCACGGTGAGGATCGCTTCGGCGCTCGTGCCTTCGCGACAAGACACGAATAGCTCGGTCAGGCCCGGGTCTTTGAACGGCCCAACGAAGGCGCGCACCTCGCTGGCAAGTTCGAGCTCACGCACCAACCGACGATGAACGCGGCTCGCTCGGCCACCGAACAGAATCTCGACGAGCAGCGACAGCAGCGGGTGGTCCCAATCGCCGAGCGCGGGGGCGTGATAGCCGATGAGCAGCTTTTCGGTGCTGGTCGGCTTGGACACGTCGATGCGGCGCTCCTCGAGCTGCGCGGGTTCGGGTTGCACGTCTTCGAGCGGCAGTGCGCTCGGCGCGATGTGCCCGTACGCCTTCGCAATGCGCCCCAAGAGCTGGGCCTCGGCCACGTCGCCGACGACCACGATCGTCGCGTTGTTGGGCGCGTAGAACGTTCGATAGAACTCGGTACAATCCTCGGTCGTGAAGCCCTCGATGTCCGTCATCCAGCCGATCGTCGGCCAGCGATAGGCGTGTTCCTTGAACGCGGTGGCCCAGAGCAATTCGCTCACTGCCCCTTCGACGTCGTCGTCCACGCGGTAGCGCCGCTCGTTGGCCACGACCTCTTTTTCGCTGGTCACCTGCGGCTCACGCAGCACCAAGCGCGACATGCGCTCGGCCTCGAGCTGCACGACCAGCCCCAGCTGATCCTTGGGAGTCGCGGCATTGTATTGAGTCCAGTCGAGCCATGTCGACGCATTGACTTCGGAGCCCGCTTCCTCCAGCAGTCGATCGAATTCGCCCGCGGCGCGCCCCTCGACCTCGTTGAACATCAGGTGTTCGAAGAGGTGAGCGAGGCCCGTCTTGCCGACCTTCTCGTGGCGCGAGCCGACACGAAACCAGGTGTGAAACGCCACGACCGGTGCGCTATGCTCTTCGCATAGCAAAAGCTCGAGGCCGTTCTTCAACCGGAAGCGCTCGAGGGTCAGCAGGGGGCCGAATGGCAGCGTTTCGATGTGCTCGATACTGCCCCACTCAGGGGCAGCCGCGTTGAGCGTGCCGAGCAGGGCCTTGCGGCGCGAAGCCCTAGCGGAGCTTAGGCTCGTGGCTGGTTTCCGCGCGCGCACGGCGGCGATGGGCGCTTGCATGCCGCACCCATACCATACAATCGAGGAAAGCTCGGGGCCGCTCAGCTTTCGAGCTTCAAGACCGCGAGGAAGGCATCTTGAGGCAACTCGACGCTGCCCACCGACTTCATACGACGCTTGCCCTCTTTTTGCTTCTCGAGCAGCTTGCGTTTGCGGCTGATATCGCCGCCGTAACACTTGGCCGTCACGTCTTTGCGAAGCGCCCGCACGGTCTCTCGGCTGATCACTTTCGCGCCGATCGCGGCCTGAATGGCCACTTCGTATTGCTGACGGGGCACGAGCTCCTTCAACTTGGAAGCGAGCGCGCGGCCGCGGGCGTAGGCCGTGTCGCGATGGACAATCACGCTGAGCGCGTCGAGTGCGTCGCCGTTGAGCAGCATGTCGAGCTTGACCAAGGTGTCCGCCCGATAGCCCACGACCTCGTAGTCCATGCTGGCGTAGCCGCGAGACACACTCTTCAATCGATCGTGAAAATCGAGAATCACTTCGGCGAGCGGGATCTCGTAGGTCACGACCACGTGATCCTTCGTGGCGTAGTGAATTCCGAGCTGCGTGCCGCGACGTTCTTCGCAGAGTGCCACCACCGGTCCGACGTACTCCGACGGGACGTGGATGGTGAGCTTCAAGATTGGTTCTTCGATGCGCTCGATATCGCCCACCGGCGGCATTTTCGAGGGGTTGTCGACGCGCACGGTCTCGCCGGACTTCGTATAGGCGAAGTACACCACGCTCGGTGCGGTGGTGATGAGGTCGAGATCGTACTCGCGCTCCAAGCGCTCTTGCACGATTTCCATGTGCAATAGCCCCAAGAAGCCGCAGCGAAACCCGAAGCCCAGCGCGTCCGACGTGTCCGGTTCGAAGCCGAACGAGGCGTCGTTCATGTGCAATTTGCTGAGCGCGTCGCGCAGGTTCTCATAGTCGGCGGAGTCAGTCGGGAAGATGCCCGCGAAAACCATGGGCTTGATTTCGCGGAAGCCAGGCAGCGGCGCCTCGGCTCCCTTGTAAAGCAGCGTAATGGTGTCGCCGATCTTCGTGTCTTCCGTGCTCTTGATGTTCGCCGAGAGAAATCCGACCTCGCCCGGCCCAAGCTCGGTGAGCGCGCTTGGGTGGGGTGCGAAGCAGCCCATCTCGGTGACGTCATAGGTGCGCCCCGTCGCCATGAACTTGATGCGGTCGCCCTTCTTGAGCGTGCCCTCCATGATGCGGACCATCACGACCGCGCCGCGATAGCTGTCGTACCAGCTGTCGAACAGCAGCGCGCGCAGCGGGGCGTCGGGGTCGCCTTTTGGCGGTGGGATGCGCGCGACCACGGCCTCCAGAACATCCGCGACGCCGACGCCGGTCTTGCCGCTCGCAAACACGGCTCCGCTGCAGTCGAGCCCGATGACTTCCTCGATCTGTTCGCCCGTGCGATCGACGTCCGCCGACGGCAGGTCCACCTTGTTCAGGACCGGGATCACCTCGAGGTTGTTCTCGATGGCAAGGTAGGCGTTAGCCACGGTTTGGGCCTGAACCCCTTGCGTGGCATCGACCACCAACAGCGCGCCCTCGCACGCTCGCAGACTGCTCGAGACCTCGTAGCTGAAGTCGACGTGCCCGGGCGTATCGATCAGCTGCAGCTGGTAGTCCTGCCCGTCCTTGGCTCGGTAGCGCAGGCGCACCGACTGGGCCTTGATCGTGATTCCTCGCTCGCGTTCGAGTTCCAGCTTGTCGAGGAACTGATCGACGCGCTCGCGCGCTGAGATGGCTCCCGTGACGTCCAAGATGCGGTCCGCGAGCGTGCTCTTGCCGTGATCGACATGAGCGATGATGGAGAAGTTTCGGATCTTTTGCGGGTCGGTGGGCATCGGGAAAGAGCGGACCTCTCCGGGGAAGGGAAGCGGCGCGGTGTGTAGCACCACGCGGCCGGGCCGTCGTACGCCGGGAGACAGCGCCTCAACGCGGTCGACCCAGGCGGGGCACCTTTACTTCTTCGCTGTCTTGGCGGGCACGTCGAGGCTCATCTGGCCCGGGAGCGCGTGCTCGTATCGGCTCAAGACGAGATCGATGCCTTCGCGGATGTAAACGGCGACCGGGACCTTGGTACGACTATGTAGGAGGTGGAGCCGTTCGTTCTGCTCCGCCGTAATGTAAACCGTGGTCGAGATCTTCTTGCGTGACATCGCCGCTCAGGACTGCCGTTGCCAGCTATTACACTAGATTCCCATACGTATGTTGTCAATTAGACAGTCGGCCGGCACCTTCCTTTTTTTGTTAATAAAAATAACTGGTTAGAAGTGCTGGGGCGGGGGCGTTTTAGGCGGGGTTCGCGCGCGTTGATCCACCTCGCCGTCTGGGCTCGGACCGACTTACCGGCGGGCCCAGGCGGTGTGCCGGAGAGCCGGTTTTGGCGAGATCCGCCTGGCGACGCAGCACTCCCGTGACATCCCTGGTGTTTCGAATAGCATCGCGCTAGAAAGCCAGGGCGAGGGCCCTCTCTGCGGTGTCACGCAGGAGGGGCGGCTCATCGAATCGATGAACCCCTCAGCGGGCTTCAGCAAGGACTTCAGCAAGGACTTCACGGCCAAATGAGGGTGTTTCCGGTGGTTCGCGGCGTTTTCCTGGCTCCGGTCGTTGTCGCGGGCTTATTGCAGTGTGCTTGTAGTTCAACGCCGCCGGCGCAGGCGGCGGGTGCCCCCGTGGCGCGAGACACGCGCATCCAGCATGAGGAGTGCGCAATCGACTCTGATGGCTCTGAGCGCATGGACGCGAATGGCGATGGCCGGCCGGATCTGATCATCGTCCGCAATGGTGGGCGCGAGGTCTGCCGTGCTGCGGATCTGAACTTCGATGGCGTGATGGATTCGTGGGTGTACCTCGACGCGAACGGCAAGGTTCGGCGGCGGGAGAACGACTACGATCGAGATGGCCGAATCGACGAGATCACGGTGTTGAACGCGGGCGTCGTGACCGAAAAGGATCGCGCAACGATGCTCGCGAACCGCGTAGACACTTGGGAGTATTACACCGCAGGGAAGCTCGCTCGCACGGAGCGTGACTCGAACGGCGATCAGGTCATCGACCAGTGGTGGGAGTACCCGACTCCAGGCTGCCCGGTCATTCACGCAGACGTGAACTCCGACGGAAAACCCGATCCTGGAGCTAGCGTCGACTACTGCAAAGAGACCGGCTACGTGCCACCCGAGCGGCAAGACTATCGCAAGACCGAGGCCCCGAATTTCCAGCAGCAGGGGGCAGCCCTCCCAACTGAGCTCGATTCGAAGGAGTCGACGAGCCCGCCGGCACCGCCCCCGGCGCCCGAACCCAAGAGCGACGCAAAGGGAGGCGGAAAATGAGGCTCGTGGCTGCGTGCGCGTTGCCGGCTTTGGCCGTCGCATTGGGCGTCGTTGCGTGCGGGTCGAGTTCCAAACAGGCCGCCCACGCCCCGCTCAAAGAAGTGGCGGGCGTGCCGAGCGACGATCGCTCGCGCTGCGACTTCAAAGGCCGCGCGGACCGTGAGATTTCCGAGGCCACGGGTCCCGGAGCAACGCACCCGAATATTCGCCGGGTCTATGGAATCGTTGGTCAAGGCGACGATCGCCGCCGGGTCCTCCTGTGTCGCGAGGTCGACACGAACCTCGACGGCGCGAAGGACATCGTCCGCACCTTCAACGACAAGGGCGAGCCGCTCAGCGAGCTGTCGGATTCGAACTACGACGGCAAGATCGACACCTGGATCTCGTTCACGCGCGGGCGCGTCGCCAAGATGCAGCTCGATAGCAAGGGCACTGGCGTCGCCGACGAGACGCGCTTCTACGTGGGCGGCAAGCTGTCGCGCGCTCAGCGTGACACGAACCACGACGGCAAAGCCGACGTGTGGGAAGTCTACGAAGACGGGAAGCTGCAGCGCATCGGCGTCGATCTCGACTTCGATGGCCACGTGGACCGCTGGGATCGGGATGAAATTGCACTCCGCGAGATCGCCGACAAGGAGCGTCTCGACGCCGAGGCCGAAGAGAAAAAGGCCAAGGAGCAGAAGCAGCAGCAAGAGTCCGAGGTCAGCGACGGCGGCGCGACCGACGCCCGTGTGAGCGCCCGTAAGCGCTGAGCCCGGCTCGACCTACCGAATTGAATTGTCGCGCGGCTAGCCATCTTGCTGGCGCGCTGCCGATTTGAGCTAAGGTAGGCCCAAATGTCCGAAGAGCGATTGCAGAAGGTATTGGCGCGGGCTGGCGTGGCCTCCCGTCGAGGCGCCGAAGCGCTGATTGCGAGCGGTCGCGTCAAAGTGGACGGGCGCGTGGTGAGCGAGCTTGGAATCAAGGTCGACCCGCGCCGGGCGCGCATCGATCTGGATGGCCGGCGCTTGGTCGCCGAGCCGTTGGTGTACGTCATGCTGCATAAGCCCCGTGGCGTGATGTGCACGTTGAGCGATCCCGAAGGGCGCCCGACCGTGGCCGAGCTGTTGAAGGACGTTGGCGTGCGCGTGGTGCCGGTCGGTCGGCTCGATTTTCACACCAGTGGGGCGTTGCTCTGCACGAATGACGGCGAGTTCGCGGGGAAGCTCCTGCACCCGCGCGGTGGCGTGCCCAAAGAGTATGTGGCCAAAGTTCGAGGGCTTCGTCGTCGACGAGCCCTCGAACGTTGGCGCGAGAGTATCGAAATCGAGGGGCGCGCGACTCGACCCGCCGAGGTGAACTTGCTCCGCCACGAGGGCGACAAGAGCTGGCTCGCGATCGTCCTTCGTGAGGGGAAGAACCGACAGGTACGACGCTTGGGGGAGGCGACCGGCTTTGGCGTGTTGCGCCTGGCGCGAGTGGCGCATGCAGGCGTCACGACAGAGGGGCTGCGACCTGGTCAGTGGCGTCACCTCTCGCGCGATGAGCTCGTGGATCTCAAGAAGGCCTACGGCGTTCCGCGCAGCGTGCGGGGGGCGGATCCGGACGCGCTTGCGCGTCGTTCGAAGCCTGTCCTTCGAACTGTGAACCGAGCTTCCGCAGGCAAGCCGGGGGCGCCACGGCGTCCTGCGCCCGTGCGCGACGAGAAGTCCCTGCGTAGCGCTGGGCGAAGTGAGGCATCCGCGCGGCCTACAGGGCGCGAGGCGTTTCCCCCCGCCGGCGCCCAAGGCGCGCCGTTCAAGCGAGGACAAACGGCTACCCGCGAAGAGCGCACCCGCAAACCCGAGCGCCGCAGCTCGCGCGCCGCGGAATCAGCGCCGCGCGACGCGCCGCGAAAAGCTAGCTCACGCGATGGGCGAGGACCTTCGCGCCCTCGCGGAACATCACGTTGACCTTCCCGCCTTCCATCACCTGGTCGACGTAGCCTTCCCCAAATTTGGGGTGCATCACGAGCTCGCCAACGCGGAAGGTGCGCTCCATCGAATAGCGGGTGAACGCGTCGACCGCTTTGCCGAGCGTCTTCGTGGCCCAGCCCTCGTAGCGCTGATGCTCGGTCTTGGCTTTCGCTGCGGCCCGCACGCCGCCGGTTTGCGGCGCTGCCGGGCGCTTGCTCTCCGTCTTGTTCGAGCGGACGTGCACGCCCGTGCTCGCCTTCTTTTCATTGCGGGGGGCTCGGTAGTTGTGCTCCGCGCCGCAGGTCAGACATACGACCCGTTTCGGCACGCCGGACACCATCGCCACCACGCGGTGGCCCAAATCCATTCGGCACTTCGTACACCAAGCGTCAATTTCACTACCGGCAGTCAGGGGTTTCACTCGGTCTTCTCCTGGGACTCTTTCGCCGCGGGGGGCGTGGCGCCTTCGCTCGCGGGTGCCGTCGGTTCGGCGGGGGGCTGAGAGGTGCGATCCCGACGAACGCTGACTTTGGTGCGGACCTCGGGGCTCGCTCGCAAGCGTTGATCGTTCGGGATGAAACGGACTTCGGTTTTGATTTCGAAGGAGAGGGTGGTCAGCACCTTGGCCAGTTCCTCCGCGAAGTTCGTCTGATCGAGAAAATCCCGCACCTCGCGGGCGACAGCGCGATAGAGCCCGTTCTTCGTCTCGTCAAGCTGGGAAAACAGGACCCCCAAAGCTTCCTTCGGAAGCTTGAGCTCTGAGACCAGATTTCGGACGTTCTCGGGCCCCTCCGTCAGCTTCTCGTAGCCAACTTCGAGCACCCGACGAATGATCTCGGGGATGAGACGTTCGAGTCGGCGCTGGTCGCGATCTCGATCGTCACTTTCGGGCGGGCGTTCGCTGGCCACGCGGGGGCGTCGTACCGTGGCGCAGGGGGGACGTCAAACTCTGAGGGCGGGTGGAGGCTCTCGGGCAGACATCGATCCCACTAGGGGACACCCCGGCCGAACCGATGGTAAATACGGGAGACATGTCCAAGGACGAGTTCGTCGCCCGCCAGAACCGGGTGCTGGAATCCATTCACCCAGGCGCCCTGCTGGTTTTCTCGGCGCCGGTTGCACTTCGGAACAACGACGTCGAGCACGAGTACCGCCAGGACTCTGACTTCTACTATCTGACGGGCTTCGATGAGCCGGAGAGCGTGCTGCTGCTGCGCAGCGCGGGCCAGCCGCGGTCAGTGCTGTTCGTGCGGCTACGCGATCCTGAGCGGGAGACCTGGGACGGCCCGCGGGCTGGTGTTGAGGGCGCGGTGCGCGACTTCGGCGCGGAGCAGGCGTTCTCGATCGCGGAGCTCGACGTCAAGCTGCCCGAGCTGTTGCGTGACGAGCCGCGGCTCTTCTATGCGCTCGGTCGCGACGGCGCCCGTGACGCGCGCGTGCTGCGTGCGATCCAGCAGCTGCGGCAGCAAACGCGGAAGGCGGTCGTGTTTCCTACGAGCATCGCCGAGACCGACGGGGTGCTTCACGAGATGCGGCTTTTGAAGTCGGCGAGCGAGCTTTCGCTGATGCGGCGCGCCGTTGAAATCACCGACGCCGGGCATCGTGAGCTGATGCGGGTCACCCGCCCGGGCATGTACGAATATGAGCTCGAGGCGCTACTTCGGCGAACCTTTCGCGCCGGCGGCTCGGAGCGCCCCGCGTATAGTCCGATCGTCGGCTCCGGACCGAACGCCACGATCCTGCACCATCGGCGCAACGATCGGCGCATTCAGGACGGCGACCTGGTCCTCGTCGATGCGGGCTGCGAGTACGGCTACTACGCCTCGGACGTGACCCGCACCTATCCAGCCAGCGGTCGCTTCAGTCCGGCACAGGCGAGCGTCTACGAGCTCGTCCTGAAGTCGCAGTACGCCGCCATCGAGAAGACCCGACCGGGCGCGACTCTCGAGCAGATTCATGAAGCGGCGCTCGAGGTGATCACCGCCGGCCTGATCGAGCTCGGGCTCATCGAGGGGCCGCTCGAGGCCGCGCTGAAGGAGCAACGCTACAAGCCGTACTTCATGCACCGCACCAGCCATTGGTTGGGCATGGACGTCCACGATGTCGGACGCTACTACAAGGACGGTGGGCCGCGCCTGCTGGAGCCCGGGATGGTGTTGACGGTCGAGCCCGGTGTGTACGTGTCTGAGAGCGCGGCGGTCGACCCCAAGTTTCGGGGCATCGGCGTCCGCATCGAGGACGACGTGTTGGTCACGGCGGAGGGCTCGGTTGTCATGAGCGACGCCATCCCCAAGACGCTCGAGGAAGTCGAAGCCGCGTGCGCGCGCTGACCTTCGGCACGCTACTCGTCGCTGCCTCGCTCTTGCACCCGCGGCGCGCGCTTGCGCAAGACGCAAGTGGCCCATTTGCGACCGGGTACGTGCACGGTTTTGCTTCCGTCGGCTACGGCCGAGGGATTCGCTTCAATAACCCGTACCGATTGCAAACGGAGCTCGGCGCTGGGGCGTCGAGTCTCTCGCTCACGGCGGGCTATTGGGATTTCGGGCTTGGCGCCACGCTCGGCAGGCCGAACGGCTTTCAACACGGGCTCGTCACGCACCTGTCGGTGGCAGCGAACGGCGTGGCGCAAGAAGTGGTGAGCGTGAGCTATTTGATCGAGCGCCCGCTGGGTCGCGATTTTCTGGGCTTTGCGCGGCTCGGCTTGCCATTCGTGATCCGGCCGGATTTTGGGGCTGGCTACGAAGCGGCACTCGGCGGCGCTTACCTTTTCACGTCGGGCTTGGGCGTCAGCGCCGAACTCGTGGAGAGTCTCTTTCTTGGCGCCGCCACCTGGGAGCACGATCCCAGTGTGTGGCCGGTGACTTCTCTCCAGGTGGGTCTGTGGGTGGACTACGAGGTGTTGCCATGACGCTTGTGCAACGGCTGTGTCCTTTCGTGTCGCGCTTGCTGTCCGGGCGCGTGGCGCGTGCGCTGCTCGGCCTCACGCTGTTGGCGTTCTGCGCGGCGCCGGTGCCGGGCGACGTCGGTGGCTGCAATCAACGCGGGGAGCCACTCGACGCCACTGCTTTCTTCTGGAATAAGCAGCGTATCGATTGCGCGCGCTGCACCGATTGCCGCCTCGAGACGACGGCCTGTGTCGCGGCCTGTCAGGGTGTGACGCCCCAGAGCGAGTTCCCGGCCGACTGTGACCCCCTCGTGCATGACGGCGAGGTCTGTCTGCATGCACTCGACGTGGCAAGCTGCGCCGACTACTCGGCCTTCGTGCGCGAGGCGGCGCCCACCGTGCCGACGGAATGCGACTTTTGCCCGGGGGTGTCCAAGTGAGGCGCTTCGCGCTGCTCGTCGCGAGCCTCGCCTGGCTCACGGGCTGCGGCGTCGGAAATCGCATGCTGGCAAGCCGCCAAGACTACGCGCTCTATCGCGAAACGCGCGTTGCCCCGAGCGCGGAAGCCCGGCTCACGGCGGCGGGGCGCTACTTGCGAGAAGAACCCGAGGGGCGCTTCCGCCCCGAGGTGCGCGCCTGGTTCGAGGCCTTCGAAGCGCGCTTCTTCGCGGAGGCCCATGACCGTCCGAGCTTGCTCCGCGCTTACCTTCGCGCGCTGCCGCATGGACCCCACGCAGACGCGGCGGCGGCACGCCTAGTCGAGTTCGGACTCTTGAACGCCTACCACGATCGACGCGAGGCCGCGTCCGAGCAATTCATCCTGCGCGCGGAGTCGGAGCTCGACCACGCCGAAGCGGCTCGCTCGGACCTCTTGAAGGTCTGGTCCGAGCTGTTTGCTCTGCTCGCGAATGTGCGAAGCTTTGGCCAGCCGACGTCAGCGCTCGATGATCAGCTGATCTATCGCTTTCGCCTGGAGCCACCCGCTGGTCACTGTGAAGTGGGCACGTGTTCGAAACCTTTCACTCGGCCCTATTGGCTGCCAACCAAGTCTGGGTTCGTCGCGCGCGAAGCCGATTTCACCCTCGACTTTCAGCTGGAAGCAGGCGGCGTCGAGCGCGTGTCCGTTTCGGGGTTCGAGCTGTTTTCACGGCTGACCGAGGTGCTCGATCGCGTCGTTCTCGATCCGCAAAACCTTCTCGGTCGCACCGAGGCCATCGCGCGCGCGCTGCAATTCGTCGAAAACGCGATTGAACTCGGGTTGCCGAGCGCCGAGTGTCGGCGTGACGTCGTGGCTCCCCTAATCTTGCGCCGTGAATGTCGCGGCGTTCGCTTCGACATGATCGTCGCGGTGGAGTCTGGCGAGCTCGATCGTGTCGAAGTCTCTCGAGCCCCACGATGAGCGCGCTGATCCCATACATCGAGCTGCCGGAGCTCGTGCTCTTGCCAGCGGGAACGTTCGGAGCGGGTTCCGCGGCGCTCAGCCTCAAACCCTTCGGCATGCTGGTGGCAACGGGAGTGTACCTCGGGGCCTGGGTGGCCTCCCGCTATGCAGGACGGCGCGGCATTCAGCCGAAGGCGATGCTCTCGTTCATCTATTGGGTGGTTGGCTCGGGCTTCGTCGGGGGCCACGTGCTCGACGTCATCTTCTACAGCCCCGAGCGGCTCACGGCGGATCCGTGGGCAGTTCTCAGGCTCTGGGATGGGCTATCGAGCTTCGGTGGATTCATCGGAGGAAGCGTTGGCGCGTGGCTGTGGCGAGCGCGGCATCGCGTAGCGCTGTTGCCCTATGCAGACATGGTCGCGAGCGGCTTGCCACTCGGCTGGGTCTTTGGGAGAAGCGGTTGTGCCGTCGTGCACGACCATCCCGGGATCTTGCACGACGGCTTTTGGGCTGTGGCCTATCCGGGGGGCGCGCGCTTCGATCTCGGCCTCTTGGAAATGGCGTTGAGCGTGCCGATTGCGATCGCGTTCCTGCTCATGCAACGGCGTGCGTGGCCTTGGGGGTTCTTCGTCGCCTGCCTGTGCATCGCGTACGCGCCGATCCGCTTTGCGCTCGACTTCTTGCGCATTCGGGAGACCACGTTCGTCGCTGGCTATGAGTTGCTCGCGGATCGACGCTATGCCGGGCTGACGCCGGCCCAATGGGCGAGTCTCGGACTGTTCGCGTTCGGGCTCGCGCTGCTACGGTTTACGCTTTCGTCGAGCAGAGGTGAGGCGGCCTTCGGCCCCCCCGCGCTGCCGAAGGCGTTCAAAGAAGGAGACGCCCCTGACCGCGATGACAGCCAGGAGACGCGGTCAAATACGGATGCGGACCGCTGACGGGGCAATTCGCACGCGCAGCGGCAGCCGCCCGACGGGCTCACCATCCATATCGATCAGCACCTCGGCACCGCTGACTAGCGCTTCGGCATACACCTCGCGCGCACGACAGCTGTGCACGTCGGAGCGGTCGACGTGCGTGCCGCGATAGATGTGGGGGGTGAGCGCGACGCTCTGGGCGCGTGAGAGATCGCCAATCGCTACCACATCGAAGAGCCCGTCGGCTGGATCGGCGTCGGGCGCGATCTTCATGCCGCCACCGAAGTAGCGCCCATTGGCGACCGCGACATTGGTCACCGGGGCTTCCAGAAATACGCGACCATCGACGCTCACTCGTACGGGTGCGTTTTCGTAGACGGTGAGAGCACGCAGCGCGCCGAAGAGGAAACTCGCTCGACCACCCATCCACTTGGGACCCGAATTTACGATGCGGTCGGTGAGGCCCCCAAGACCAAAGCTCGTGATGTTGATG
>JAEUAF010000063.1 GCA_019695485.1 Sorangium sp. | reverse complement strand
GCCATTCGCGCCCACGATGCCGATGCGGTCGCCGCGTCGCACCAGCAAATCAATGCCGCGGAACAGCTCGACTCCGCCGCGCTCCGCTCGCAGTCCTTTGGCTTCGAGCACGATGTCCCCGCTGCGTGGGGCTTCGACGAAACGGAAGCGCACGCGCTCCGCGCGCTTCCAAACGTCCTCGGGGCGATCGACGCGCTCGAGCTTGTCCAGCATCTTGCGACGCGATTGGGCCTGCTTCGTCTTCTGGCCCGCCATGTTCTTGCGGATGAAGTCTTCGGTCTTGGCGACGAAGGCGGCCTGTTCTTCGGCGAGGCGCTGCTCCCGCTCGAGATCGACCTTCCGCTCTTCGTGGTACTCACTGTACGGCTTCGCATAGACGCGGAACGTCGTGCGCCCGAGCTCCATCGTGCTTGGGCACACGGCGTCCAGAAATGCGCGATCGTGAGAAACGATTAGGACTGCCGCGCGCTGCTCGCGCAAGTAGCCTTCGAGCCAGCGGATGCTCTCGAGATCCAGGTGATTCGTGGGCTCGTCGAGCAGTAATAGATCGGGTTCGGTGGCCAACACCACGCCCAGCGCCAAGCGACCGCGCTCGCCGCCCGACAGCGTCGTGACGTCACGCGCGAGCTCGCTCGCCGCGAAGCCGAGTCGGGTGGCGATGCTCTCCACACGTTGCTCGAGGCCATCCGCCCCGGCCTGGTGATGGCGGTCGAGCGCTGTTGCGAGTCGGTCGAGCGCGGCCTTGTCGCCCGACGCAGCGGCTTGCTGCGAAAGCGTGAGCTCCCTCCGCACACTGACTAGATCCGCAAATCCTGACATCAGCGCATCCAGCACGCTGCCCGTTTCTCTGGTTTCGTGACTTTGCCGATAGTAGCCGATGGTCGCGGGCTTTCGCAGCATCACGGAGCCCTTGTCCGCCGATAACTCGCCCGCAATCACGCGCAGCAACGTACTCTTGCCCGCGCCGTTCGGCGCGACCAACGCAGCCCGCTCACCGGCCTCGAGCCGGAAGCTCACCTTTCCAAATAAGGGTTCGTTGGAGTAGCCGAATTCGAGGTCCGCAATTTCGAGGAGCGCCACGGGAAGGCCGCAGCCTGACACGCCCGTGGCACCCGGCCACCCGCGCAGCCATTCCGCGTCGCGCCGCACCTTTTAGGGAGGATTTGGCGGCGGCGGGGGGCTAGCGGAATTGGCCCAGCCTCCGCTAGTCTTCGAGAGATTGGCCACGCAAGCCTTCCCCGACGAGTGTGAGAACTGCGGGGCTGCGCTGCCCGCGCCGAACGGTCCCACCGCTACCTGCGCGTATTGCGGGCGGGCGTATCAGGCAGCCACTCCCGCGGCCCCGCCGGAAGTGGTCGAGGCGCTGCGCAAGCTTCAACAGCGCATGGAAAACGCGCCGCGCTCCGCCAAGGCGCGGCGTTCGAGCCCCTTGCTCGGCATTGGCTGCGCCATCGTGGTGCTTGGCGTCGTCGGAATCTTTGCGCTGCTGGCGCTCGGCGTGAACGCCGACAGCGCCAAGCAGCTGGTGTCGGTGGGCCCGCAGCCGTCGCTGCGGTTCTGTGGCTCGAACACGATCGCGTCTGAGTTGGCGCCCGCCTTGGTGGAGGCGTTCCTCGTCTCGCGCGGGGCGCCCGACGTGCGGCGTGAAGTGAGCGGCGCCGAAACTCAAGTCAGCGCCACCCTGCCGGGTGAAGCAGCGCGCTTTTTGGTGTCCATTCGAGGCGCCGGGACGGCGACGGCATTTCAGGACTTGAGCGCCGGCAAGTGCGATGTGGCGATGGCGTCGCGCGCCGTCCAAGCGAATGAACGCGCGCAGATAGGCGGCGGTCTCAACGAGCAGGTGTTGGCGCTCGATGGCATCGCCGTCATTGTTCATCCGAGCAATCGGCTGGCAAAGCTCGACACCGCGCAGCTTGCGGCCGTCTTTGCGGGGCGAACACTCGACTGGTCGGCGCTTGGTGGGAGCCCGGGGCCGATCCAGATCGTGAGCTTCGACGACCGCTCGGGAACCTACGATACCTTTCGGAGTCTCGTGCTTGGCAGCGATTCGCTGTCGGCCGAGGCGACGCGCTTCGCGAACACGGCAGACGTGCTGCGCACGGTCGCCAGCAGCCCGAACGCCATCGGGTTCAGCTCACTGTCGGCTGCGCGCGGGGTCAAAGTTCTTGCGGTAGCTGAGCCTGGAGTCGAAGCGCTCGCCCCGAGCACCTGGAGCATCGCGCGCGAGAGTTACGCGCTCACACGGCGACTCTACCTCTACACGCACCCGCAGCGCACGCGACCCGCCGCCGACGCGCTGGTCGCCTTCGCGTTGTCGGCCGCCGGACAGAGCGTGGTCTCGCGCGTGGGATTCGTGGATCTTTCGGTGCAGGCGGAGCAACCGAGCACGTGCGCCGGTTGCCCCGCCGCCTACATTCAAGCCACGCGCGGTTCGCGGCGGCTTTCGGTGGACTTTCGCTTCGAGAGCGGCAGTTCCGATCTCGACAGCAGAGCCGTGCGCGACGCCGACCGCGTGCTCGAATTTGCGAAGGCTAACCGGAACCCGCACGTCGAGCTGCTGGGTTTTGCCGATGCGCGCGGCGCCGCCGTTCAGAACCAGCACCTCTCGGTCGAGCGCGCCGAGCGCGTGAAGCTCGAGCT
>JAEUAF010000046.1 GCA_019695485.1 Sorangium sp. | reverse complement strand
CCCGACCGAAGCAGAGTTCGAACGCGCCGCACGCGGCGCCGCTGGCCGCAGCTACCCGTGGGGCCAGCTCTTCCACGCGCACGTCGTCAACCATGGCCGGCTGGGCGTGCTGATGAACGATGCCAGCGACGGCTACGCGGAGCTAGCCCCTGTCGGCTCGTTCCCGGCCGGTCGCACGCCGGACGGAATCCTGGACCTCGCCGGCAATGTGGCGGAGTGGCAGGCCGACGCCTATCGTGAGAGCTCGCATGACGCTCCTGTGGAAGACTCGGAAAGTGCGCGGCGCGCAGTACGCGGTGGAAGCTTCATGAGCGCCGCCCCGTTCTTACGAGGCGCGGCGCGGGAGAGCGCCGCGCCGGATACGCGGCGCCCAGACCTCGGCTTTCGCTGCGCGAAGAGCGCTGCGCCGGCGAGCGCCCGATGAAGGACTACGGCAGTCCCAATCGCCTGGCCCTGCCCATTCATGCAGCGCTGCGCTTCGTGCTGGTGCGACCTCACTACCCAGAAAATCTGGGCGCGGCCGCGCGAGCCATGAAGGCCATGGGGTTCCTCGATCTCGCCCTGGTGCGACCAAGTCGCTTGTGCGTCCCAGAAAACGAGATGGCGTTCAAGATGGCGGTCAAAGCCTGGGATGTCCTTGCGAACGTGAGCATCTACGACGACATTGCTGACGCTGTCGCCGGCTCGACTCTGATTGTGGCTACTACGGCGCGACGCGGCGTGAGTGGTGTGTGGTCCCCGCGCCGTCTCGCCGAGGAGTGCCTGCGCGGAGCGACCCGGGGCGAGCGCATCGCCATTCTATTTGGCAACGAAAAGACGGGGCTTTCCAGCGACGAGGTCCGGCTCGCGCAGGCGGCGCTACGAATCCCGATGGCCGCCGACCAGCCCAGCATCAACCTCTCGCAAGCGGTTCAGATCGTGAGCTACGAGCTGTTGGTTGCCGCGCTCGACGAGCGAGGCGCATGACGCAGCGACTGCTGGTCGTCTGCGGCTTGGGACTCGGCTGCGCGCGCCATCTGCCCCCCGCATTTACGGCAGAGCGGGACGCTGCGGAAAACGCCTACGCCAGTAAGGACTACCGAGCCGCGGCGGAGCATTGGCGGAAGGCGGCTGCACTGAGCCCCGACGCGCGGGAACGCGACGAAGCGCTTTATCGCGAAGCGACCAGCGAAGAGCGCGCCGAAAATCCGAGGCGTGCGGACGCCCTCTACGCCGCGCTCGAGGCTGGCCCGAGTGACCGAGCCGAGCGCGCGGCGTACGCTCGGGCCGAGCTCGTCCTGCGTCAGGGTCGCGAGGCGGAAGGCGTGGAGCAGCTGAAGCGCGCGCTCCTACGCTTTCCGAATTCAGGGCTCGGGCGCGGTGCCGCGACGCGCTTGCTCGATTACCGCCAAGACCACGAGGGCTCGAACGGCGCCCTGGCGGAAATCGACAAGCTGCTCGAGCGGCTACGTGGCAGCGAACTCGAGCAGTATTTGTTGTACCGCCGAGCCCGACTCTTCGAGGCGACGGAACAGCCAGCGCTAGCCCTTGGCGGATTCACTGACCTCGCGCGGCGCTTCCCTTACCCGTTTGGGGCGTATTGGGATGAGGCCCTGCTGAGCGCGGCCGCGCTCGAACGGCAAGCCGGCCACCCCCAGCAAGCGATCGCCCACCTCGAGACCCTGCTCGCCGCCCGGGAAACCTCCCGGCTGAACGGCAGCTACGAGCGCAGCGGTTACGCAGAGGCACGCTTCCGCATCGCGGAGATCGCGCGAGACGATCTCCACGATGCCGCCCGCGCACGCCGAGAGTTTCGGCGCGTTTGGAGCGAGCACCCGACCAGCCGGCTGCGAGACGACGCTCTCTTCGAGGAGGCGCTCGTCGCGCTGCAATCGGACGACGAACAGGGAGCCTGCGCCGCGAGTCGAACATTACGACAAGCGGCGCCGGAATCCCGATTCGTGGGCTGTACGAGCGACCTGTGTGAGGCCCTTCCCAAGGCAGGCACCTGCCACGAGTACCTCGCGGTCAGAATTGCCGACGCCCGCGCTAAGCGGGCATCGACGCCTCACTCGTCGTCGTCGAGGTAGTCCTCGTCGACGTCTTCGTCGTCCTCGTCGGCGTCGTCCTCCTCTTCTTCCTCTTCATCATCGCCTTCGGCGACCTTGGCTTCGGTTTTGAGGTCGATACCGACTTCACCGAGCTGAGTCTCCAAAAGCTCGAAGAGCTCGTCGACGTCGTCGCCGCTCCATTCGTCGAGCACGTCTGTGAGAAACTCGAAAAAATCACCATTGTCGAGGCGCCGCTCAATTTCCTCGACCTGATCTTCCGTGAATGCCTCAAGGACGTCCTCTCGGAGGGACTCAGTGTCGTCCTCTTCGATGGCTTCCTGGGCGGACAGGCGAATCTGGCGAACGGCGCGTCTGTCGAGGTAGAGTTCCATAAAGCGCTTCCTCTCGGACCCGACCCGGCATTAAACGAAGGACGTCACCCGAGTCAAGGCCGCTCCGCCATTCCCATGCGACGCGCTCGACTCTTCGGCCTTCTGACACTGTTCGCGGTGCTGTTCCTTGGGGGCCGCGCGCGGGCGGAGCCAACCCCAAAAGCCCCCCCGAATAGCCTGGAGTACTTCCAGTACGGGGTCGCACTCGCCCTCGAAACGGTTGGGTCGGCGGCCGATGTGTGCCCGTCCGGCGGATCCGCCCCGTGCATCCTCGGCTCGGGGGGCGGCCTCGCGATTCGGGCAGGGTACCGCTCGCGCGGCCCCTGGTCGGTCGGCGGAGCCTACGAATTTTCGAGGCACGACTCTTCGAACCTGCTGCGACTCGCCATCCTGCAGCAGGTCCGGGGCGAGGCCCGCTACTACATGGACCAGAGCACGCGGCTCACCCCCTACTTCGGCATGGGGGCCGGCCTGGCGCTCTACGGTTCCGAATGGGGGGCCAGCACGGGAGGGGTAGTCGCGACGTTAGGAGTCGGCCTAGAGTTTCAGATTACACAGTCTACCGTGGTAGGCTTCGCTCCCATGTACCGCGCATTTCTGCTGCGGAACTTCACCGACAGCGCGGGACAACACCGCGCGGATGAGTACTTTGGCTTTGGCCTCGCCCACTTTATCGCCCTGGAGCTGGTGTTCGAGGTTCGCGAACCGCTACCCCGGTGGTGAGTAGACCGAGCGCGCTGTGACCATGACTGGTAAGAGCTCCGGTTCCGCGGTTCGCTGTGAACGGTGCGGTCGGGACAACCCGCCCGGACTCCGGTTCTGCCGAGATTGCGGCAATCGCATTCTCGCATCGGCGCCGCTGCACGCAGCGCCGGTGCCGGAAGCGCCTGCGCCTCCGATCGGTGCCCCGCCAGCGGCGCTGGTCCCCGCGCGGCCTGCTGCTCCGCCGTTCGATTTTGGCCCCAAGCAGGAAGCAGCCGTCGACACGCAGCACTGTAGCCGTTGCGGCGCGACCAACCCAGCGACGGGCCGTTTCTGTTTCAATTGCGGGGGCGGCCTCGGCGCACAGAGCACGGTGCTGAGCGCCGGAGTTTCCTCACCGCGTCCGGCCCAACCGCAAGCGCCACCCGCGGCGGGCCCGCCAGGAGGCCTTGTGCCCCTGGCGCAGGACGGTGCGGCGGTCACGTGTGGTCGCTGTCGGGGCGTGAACGCGCGTCACGCAGCCATGTGCCAATTTTGCGGAGCTCGACTCGGTCAAGACGGGCCGGAAGCGGCAACTCCAGCGACGGCGCCCCCCGCGCAAACGGCTCTGCCGGCACGCTTGGTGGTTATTGCGCAGGACGGAACGCCCGGCCGACAATACCCGCTAGCCGAGGATCAAACCGACATCGGACGCGAGGAGGGGGCCATCCTCTTGCCGAGCGATCCCTACGTTTCCCCACGCCATGCGCGCGTTTTTCAACGCGGTGGCCGCTTTTTTGTGCGGGACCTTGCGTCCGTGAACGGGGTATACGTTCGGATTCGTGCAGCGGAACGGCTCCAAAACGCGGACTTGGTCCTGATAGGCCTTGAGGTGTTAAGGTTCGAGGTCGTGAGTGACGCGGAGAAAGGCCTCGGCCCGGCCACGGAGAGGGGGACGCGCGTTTTTGGCTCGCCCGCGCTGCCGCGTTACGCAAGGTTGTGTCAGCGCACAGTGGAAGGCGCGACCCGCGACATCGTGTACCTAGGTCGCGATGAAACCGTGATCGGTCGCGAGTCGGGCGATCTCGTGTTCACGAACGACCCCTTCATGAGCCGCCGCCATGCGGTCTTCTTGCGCGACCCCAGCACCAACATTTTCTTGCTGCAGGATTTGGGCTCTTCGAATGGGACTTACCTCGCCATCCGCGGCGAGCACGAGCTCTCGCACGGTGATCATGTCCGCATCGGTCAGCATTTGTTTCGGCTCGACGTCGACACCAGCAGGGCAAGGTCATGAGCGCCGACGAGACGCCCGTGAAGAGTGACATCCGAATCCACCTGTTCGGCAGAACGGACGTCGGGCAAATCCGAGAGCATAACGAGGACAATTTCCTCATAGCCGACCTTACCCGGCAGAGCCGCAGCCTGATGGAGGAGGACCGCGTCCAACTCGTTGGGCCGCGCGGCACGGTGCTCGGCGTGTGCGACGGGATGGGTGGCGCCGCCGCGGGCGAGGTCGCAAGCCAGCTCGCCGTCGACATCATTTACGAAAAGCTCGCCCAGGGTGAGCCCAACGATCACAACGACCTGGCACGCGGGCTCGTGCGCGCTGTCGAGGAGGCGGGTTCGCGGATCTTCAGCGACGCGCGCGCAGACCGCACGCGACGCGGAATGGGCACCACGGCCACCATCGCCGCTCTCGTGGACTCCCGCCTATTCGTCGCCCAGGTGGGTGATAGTCGCGCCTACATCCTGCGGGGTGGTCGCCTGGTCCAGGTGAGCCGCGATCAATCGCTGGTCAACCAGCTCATCGAAGCGGGACAGCTGACTGAAGAGGAAGCTGAGACGTTCGAGCACAACAACATCATTTTGCAGGCCCTCGGCACCGCCGAAACGGTGCAGGTCGACCTCACCTTCGTCGATCTGCGGCAGGGCGACGTGCTCCTGCTCTGCTCCGACGGCCTCTCGGGGATGATTCGAAGCGACGAAATCCGGGAGGTGTTGAGCACGATCCCCGAGCCGCTGGACGCCTGTCGGGAGCTCACCGAGCGCGCCAACCGCGCCGGCGGTCACGACAACATCACCGTGATCGTGGCCCGCTTCGAGGGGCCATCGCTGCCAGACAGCGAAGGCGCCTCAGATTTGGTCTACCAGAAGTA
>JAEUAF010000920.1 GCA_019695485.1 Sorangium sp. | reverse complement strand
GAGTTGCTGTCGAAACTCGAAGCGCAGCTCCTTGAGCTCGTCGTCGTGGTCGGCGACGAGGAACGAAAGAAAACGATCCTGTTCAGCGATCAGCCACTCACGCGCAGCACGTTCCGCGTGCAGCGCGTGGAAAGCGCGGTCGCGTTGCTCAGCGAGCGCACACAGCGGCAGCTTGAGCAGCGAGCCCACGAGCTGCTCGAGCTCGGCATTGGCAGCGCGAATATCCGCATTGGCGGGCGGCTCGAGCGCGGCTTCGGCGACGAACGCGTCGAGCGCGGCCGGCGCGCCGCGTTGCCACGAGCCGAGGCCCCGGATGCCTGACGGCCGCGCTGCGCTTGAGGCTGGTTCGTCCAAGCTGGGAGGTTCGCTGGGTGCGCTCTGGGTTCTCTCCATAGGTCAGCCTTTCGCCGGCGGCGCCGAGTGATGTGGCGCGGCGGGTGTTTCCCACCCCGCATTCTGAAGCAGCGCCCGCGCCCGCGCTAGACCGGCTGGTACCGGTTTCTGCCGCTACGTTCAGCGAAAGTATCGCGACGTTCGGCCAAGGCGCCTGACGGTTGCCGACAGCGTGCCGCGCGTGCGGTCTGCCACGGACTCATGCTCAATTGGGGCGTTCCTGTTTCGCGGAAGCGCTGAGCAGCTTGAGGTATGCGAGCAGACCGGTGCCTGCGTGCTGCGGCGTGTCGATGCGCACCCGCAAATCTGTCTCGCTGGTCGGAAAGCCACCGTACATCGCTTCAGGGTCGGGCATGAGGTGGGCCGGCCCAGGGACGAACTGGAAGCGCATCATGAAGGCGAGCGTTCCGCGAATCCCCGCCTCCAGGGGTTCGATTTCGGAGGCAGGCAGACGCGCCGCACGCGCCGCCGAGAGCGTTGCCACGGCAGCCTCCATGCGACTCGCCGAAACGATGATTTGCGGCGGCAAGAATGGGCCACTGGTGGCTGCAAAATCGTACTCGCGCGCCGCCTCTCGCCCAAACACGGCCGTATTGCGCACCCAATCTTGCCACGCGAGACAATAGCGGAGCGCCGCTTGGCTCGGCGCGCGATCCCAAAGCTCGTCGAGCGCGTGGCACGTCCAGTGCTCGGCCGCCCAGTAGTAGCGCCAGCCGATGTACCAAAACGGCTTTTCTACTTGGAAGTGCAGCGCGTCGCGAGCCGCCACGAGATCGCGCCGATCGGCGGTGACCCGCTGCGCGCGCCCGAGCGCAAAGGCTGCCTCGCCGGAGTAGTAGAGAAACTGAACGTCGATCGGGTGCTGCTCCGTCCTGTCGTACAGGTGCTGAAACTCCCCATCGCGGCGCTGCTGGCTGCGCAGAAACGCGGCCAACTCCCCGACGGTGCTCTGAAATTCCGGGGCGATTCCGCTCTCGACGAGCTCGACCAACGCGAGCAAGGCCAACGCGGACGAGCCGAGATCGGCGACAGGGCCGTCGGCGATGCAGCGATTCTTGCCGCAATCCGCGAGCTGGTGCTCGACCAAGTAGCGCACCGACTGGCGCGCGGCGGCCTGCAGCTGGCGATCGTGGCTGTAAGCGGCAACCTGCGACAGGTACCAAGCGGCTCCGGCGTGGCGCGGGATGTTGTAGTCGGGTGAATCGGTGGCCGTCGCCCCATCGACTTCGTAACGGAACGTGCCGTCTCGACGCACGGCGTGCGCTAGGTACGCGCCCGCCGCCAGCACCGAGCTGCGCAGCGTCGTCGGCGTCGGATCCCAGATCTGTTGGGCGGGTGTGAGATCACGACGCGACAGCGCGAGGCGACGGAAGCGCCCTCGCGCGAGGAGCTGCTCCGGCGAAACGCCGAGCTCGCGCGCCAAATGTGCCTGCGCGGCCCGAGCGTCCACTCCGAATTTGATCTTGAATTCGCCGAACGGAATCGAGAGCTCGTACGCGCCGAGCTTCAACAGATCATCAGGCGTCGCATACGCGCTCTTGCCTTCGTAGCTGGCCTCGATCCCGTCGCGACCGGGAACGAACGACATGCCGAACAATACGGCCTGAGTGCTGAGCACCGGGCCCTGGTCGAGCACATCGTCGATGGTGCGCGTAGCGCCCTCACGTCGACTCTCGGCGCTGAGCGTGGATTCTGGGTCTTTCACCACGACCGCACGCGCGGTGCGTCGGGCCGCTTGCCACACGCTGACGATGCTCGCACGCGGACTTTGCCGGCGATTGAGGTGCAGGAATGCGTAGAGCGCGAAGCTCGTGAAGAACAAGCCCGCCACATAGACGCGACCCCAAAACAGGAGCCTCGAGAAGCTCACGCCGCCGCGTCCTCTTCGGTGCTCGGTGCCACTCGGGCGTCGCCTGATCCGCGCTCACGCAAGGACAAGAGCCACAGCTCGAAGAGCGGATAGCCAATCGTGTACGGCGCGAGCAAGAGCAAGACCAGCGCCATCAAGATCGCGCCGAAGTTGCCAAACGCGCCGTGTACCCCTGCCAGAAACGCGAGCGACAGCGTGAACGCCGCGAAGAGCAGCGCGCCGAGTGTCAGCAATAGCAGGGCAACCCAGCGCAGCACGGGCAGCGCCCGCACAGGCTTCGCCAACCCAAACGCGCTCGAGGCCAGCAGGACGGCGACCAAGATCACCACCGGTACGTCGAGCGCCCAGTAGCGCGCCGGCAACGCCCAGCAGCCCGCACCGAGCACGAACGCTGGCAGTAAGTTGAACAGCGCGAGCGTGCGCGGCAAGCGCGGGCTCGCCGCGAGTTCCGAGAACGCGCTCATCCGACCCAGCGCCGTGCGTTGGCGAACAACCTGAGCCACGGCGAGCGTTCTCCCCAATTTTCTGGATGCCACGAGAGCTGAACGCTGCGAAACACGCGCTCCGGATGCGGCATCAGCGCCGTGACGCGCCCGTCGGGCGTGGTCAGCGCGGTTATCCCAGTCGGCGAACCATTGGGATTCTCGGGGTAGTGCTCGGTGGGGCGGCCATGCGAATCGATGAAGCGCAACGCTACCAACCCGCGTTCTTCGCAAGCCACGCGCTCTCCGTCCGTGGCGAAAGCAGCGCGCCCTTCACCGTGTGAAACCACCACCGGCAGCCGCGACCCGGTCATGCCGGAGAACAAGATCGAACTCGACGGCTGCACTTCGACCAGCGAGAGCCGAGCCTCGAATTGCTCGGAGGTGTTGCGCAGAAAGCGCGGCCAGGCTTCGGCGCCCGGAATCAGCTCTTTCAAGGCCGACAACATTTGGCAGCCGTTACAGACGCCCAGCGCGAAGCTGTCCGACCGCGCGAAAAACTCTCGAAACGCTTCACGCCCACGCGCGCTGTAGAGAATCGACTTCGCCCAACCTTGCCCAGCGCCGAGCACGTCGCCATACGAGAAGCCACCGCAGGCCGCCAAGCCTTTGAACGAAGTCAGATCGATGCGCCCGCCGAGCAGGTCGCTCATGTGCACGTCGACCGCCGCGAAGCCGACGCGCGTGAACGCCGCCGCCATCTCGACCTGACCATTTACGCCCTGCTCACGCAGGATCGCAACGCGCGGAGGCTCGCTGACCAGGGCGATGTAGGGAGGCGCTTCGACGCGCTCTTCCAAATCGAAGCTGAGTTGAGGGCGTAGGCCGAGATCGTCCGCATCCGACGCGAGTTCGAACTCCTGACGAGCGCACTCGGCGTTGTCACGCCGAGCTTGCATCTGAAAGCTGGTCTCCGACCAGCGGCGACGGAGCTCGGCGCGCGCGCCAAAGTAGAAGTCTTGGCCGAGATAGCGAAAGACGAGGTGTGTGCTCGGCCCCGGCGCCCCGATCAGATGACAGTAGGCGCCGGGACCACGTGCCAAGCCGTGCCGCGCGAGGATTCCTAGTGCCTCCTCGCTGCGCTCGCTCGGTACTTCGAGCACCGCCCCGAGCTCCTCGGAAAATAGCGCGGCGACCGGATCGCTGCCGAGCTCAGCGAGCTCGACCGTAAGCCCGAAACCACCCGCGAACGCCATCTCGGCGAGCGTGACGCAGAGCCCGCCGTCGGAGCGGTCGTGATACGAGAGGATCAGCCCCTCGCGCAGGAGCTCGCGCGTGGCCTCGAAAAAGCGCACGAGCAGCGCGGGGTCGTCGAGATCCGGCGGTTCGCCGCCGAGCTGACCGTACACCTGAGCCAGCGACGAGCCTCCCAGTCGATTCTTGCCGGCGCCGAGGTCGATCAGGATCAGCGCGCTCGAGTCGGACTTGGCCTTGAGTTCCGGGGTCTGCGTCCCGCGCACGTCATCGAGCTTCGCGAACGCCGTAATCACCAGCGAAAGCGGCGCGACAACGCGCTTTTTACCATCGTCCCACACGGTGCGCATGCTCATCGAGTCTTTGCCGACCGGAATCGAGATGCCGAGTGCGGGGCAGAGCTCGAGACCCACGGCGCGCACAGCATCGTAGAGAGCGGCATCTTCGCCGGCGTGACCCGCGGCGGCCATCCAGTTCGCCGACAAGCGCACGTCCGAGAGGCGCGCGACCGGCGTCGAGCAGAGGTTAGTGATGGCCTCGGCGACCGCGAGCCGCGCAGACGCCTGAGCGTCGAGCAGGGCGACGGGGGCGCGCTCTCCCAGTGCCAGCGCTTCGCCGGCATAACCCTCGTAGTCGGTGAGCGAAACGCCTGCGTCCGCCACCGGCACCTGGTGCCGCCCAACCATCTGATCGCGCGCGACCAGACCCGTCACCGAGCGATCGCCGATGGTAATCAGAAACGACTTCGATGCGACGCCCGGCAGGCGCAGCACGCGCTCGACCGCGTCCGGAATGTCGATGCTGGTCGTGAGGAACGGCTCGAGACGCGGACGCCTGCGCGTCACTGTTCGGGTCATGCGCGGCGGCTTGCCGAAGATCAACGACAGCGGCACATCGATCGGCGTGGTCTTGAGCGCGGCGTCCGAAAGCACCAACTGAGGCTCGGCCGTGGCCTCACCAACCACGGCGAACGGACAGCGCTCGCGCTTCGCGATCTGTTCGAAGGCGGGAAAGCGAGCCTTGTCGAGCGCGATCACGTAGCGCTCTTGCGCCTCATTGCACCAGATTTCGAGGGGCGAAAGGCCTGACTCGGCGCTGTGGATGGCGCGCAAATCGAAGCGCCCGCCGCGCCCGAACTCGTGCACGAGCTCGGGCAGCGCGTTCGACAGACCGCCCGCGCCCACGTCGTGCACGGACAGAATCGGCGACGCTTCGCCGAGCGCGTTGCAGCGATCGATCACCTCTTGGCAACGTCGCTGCATCTCGGGGTTGTCGCGCTGCACGGAGGCAAAGTCGAGGTCCGCGCTGCTCGCGCCCGACGCCATGGATGAGGCCGCGCCACCACCGAGACCGATCAAGAGTGCAGGCCCGCCGAGCACCACCAGCAGCGACCCCGCCGAGATCTCGGCCTTCTGCACGTGCGGCGGACGAACGTTGCCGAGCCCGCCGGCGAGCATGATCGGTTTATGATAGCCGCGGAGCAGCTCGCCGTCCCCCACCCGTTCCCGCATTTCGAAGCTGCGAAAGTAGCCGAGGATCGCCGGGCGGCCGAATTCGTTGTTGAACGCCGCGCCGCCGAGCGGCCCGTGCGTCATGATGTCGAGCGCGGAAACGATACGCTCGGGCTTGCCGAAGTCGTCGAGCTCCCACGGCTGCAAGAAGCCCGGGATCCGCAAATTCGAAACCGAGAAACCGGTGAGCCCGACCTTGGGTTTCGCGCCGCGACCGGTCGCGCCTTCGTCGCGGATCTCACCGCCGGAGCCGGTAGAAGCACCAGGGTAGGGCGAAATCGCGGTTGGGTGATTGTGGGTTTCGCACTTGATGAGGATATGGACGTCCTCGCTGTGCGAACCGTAAATGCCGGTTTCGGGGTCGGGGAAGAAGCGCTTGCCAATCGACCCCTGAAACACCGAGGCGTTGTCGCGATACGCCGAGAGCGTGCCCGCGGGGTGCAACTCGTGTGTGTTCTGGATCATGCCGAACAGCGAGGCGGCCTGGGGCACGCCGTCGATCACGTAGTTTGCTTTGAAGATCTTGTGCCGGCAGTGCTCGCTGTTCGCCTGCGCGAACATCATCAGCTCGACGTCCGTCGGGTTCCTGCCAAGTTCGAG
>JAEUAF010000886.1 GCA_019695485.1 Sorangium sp. | reverse complement strand
GTGCCGCTCGATAATCAGGACTTCGTACGAGTGGATGGAGGACTGCACTTGCCCTCTCTGAGGCGCTCACCTCACGACGTCAAGTGGCTGCACCGGGAGCCTCGGAATTCGACTCCCGGCGCAGCGTCCGCCTTTAGTAGTTCGGGACCTTGGAGATCATGCAGAGGTGGTTATAAGCGCTTTGGTTCGACAGGGCGATGAAGTTGCCGTTGGAAGCGCCATACATCCACGCCGTGTTCGGCGCCGTGCAATCGGTGCAGACGCTCGACGTCAGGAAGTTCGTGCACACCTGCACGTTGTCTCGGCAGTAAGCTCCGTTGTTTGGCCCGCTGCCGCCCAAGCATGAGCCGCACTTCGCGCTGTCGTAGCCGCAGACGTTCTTGAGGCAACTCGGGTCATCGAGCGGACAAGTACCGCCCGCTGCTGTGGGCGCGCAGCCGCCTGCCAGGGTTCGCGCTTGCGTGATCGTCGGCAGTGTCCACCCCGTGAGCCCTGCCACCGTGTACGACGCGCAGGCCTGGATCGCATTGGCCTGATTGTGGCTGCCCGGCGCGACGTACCAGCCGTAACCGTTTCCTTCGTCGACGTTCAAGCCGCTCAGGAACGTGGCCCACGAGCCGCCACTGCTGACCGCCGGCTTGAAGCGATGTCCGCAACCGTAGACGGGGTGCACGAACTCGTTGCTGATCGCGCCGTCGTCCGCGCAGCTCGAACCGCACTTGTGGAAGCCGGAGTTGCAGACATAACCGCAGCTACCGTTTTGGCAGATCGGAGTGCCATCCTTCGGCGCAGCGGGGCAGCTCGTGCAGGAGCTGCCGCAGCTCGAGACGCTGGCATCGGACAAGCACGCGCCGTTACAGAAGTGGTAGCCCGGGTTGCAGGTGTAGCCGCAGACGCCCGCGCTGCTGCAGGTTGCCGTGCCGTTTGCGGGAGCGGCTGGGCATGCCACGCAGGACGTTCCACAGTTGTTGACGCTCGCGTCCGAAACGCAGAGCCCGTTGCAGTTGTGAGTACTGTTCGGGCAGACACCGTTGCAGGCCTGGTTTTGCGCGATGCAGGTGCCGTTGCAGAGCTTCAGCGCGCCGCAATCGGGCACGCACGCGAGCCCGCTGCAGGTCACGGTGCCGCCGCTAGGTGCCTGGCAGGCGGTGCACGAGGTGGGACCGCAGTGTCCGACGTCTGCGTCACTGACGCAGGCGCCACCGCACAGGTGGAACCCGCTGTTACACTTCAGCGCGCAGGTGCCGGACTGGCAAATGGCCTGACCATTGGCGTCGGTCGGGCAGACGGTGCAAGAGCCACCACAGGCGCCCGCGTCGCTGTCCGGAATGCAGCGGTCACCGCAGCGGTGGTAGCCCGCGCCGCACGCGAAGTCGCAGCGAGTGCCGTCACAGCTCGAACTCGACGCGCCTACGGGCAACGCACATGGCGTGCACGCGCTGCCACAGGAGTTGGTGCTGTTGTCCGGAACGCAAACGTTGTTGCAGTTGTGGGTGCCCGGCGCACAGTTGCCTTCGCAGGCGGCGGTGCGATCGATGCAGACTCCGAGGCAGAGGCTCTTGCCGCTCGGACATTGCCCGCCGCAGCTTCCCGCGGCGCAGGTTGCCGTGCCCCCGCTGGGGATCGGACAAGGGTCGCACGAGGAGCCGCAGCTGTCGGTGCTCGAATCACTCACGCAAGTGCCGCCGCAGACATGAAAGCCGCTGCTGCACTGGATCGCGCACGTTCCGTCGACGCAGGCGGCGCGGCCGTGCACGTCGCCGGGGCAAATCGTACACGCCGAGCCGCAGGCGGTGGCGTCGGTGTCGGCGGCGCAGGCCGAGCCGCATGCGTGGAACCCCGTCTTGCAGACGAAGCCGCAGCTGCCGTCGGTGCAGGTTGCTTGAGCCGCACCGGTTGGCAACGGGCACGGCGTGCAACTCGTGCCGCAGGCGTTCACGCTGTCGTCAGCCGGACACTGGCTTGCGCACTCGTGGGTTCCCGTCGGGCACGTGTTGTCGCAAGGCGCCGTGCTCGCGATGCACGCGCCGGCGCACAGAATCTTGCCCTTCGGGCAGGCGGCGCCACACTGGGTGCCGTCGCAAGTCGCCGTGCCGTCAACCGGCGCTTGGCAAGGATTGCATGATGTTCCACAGGTCTGAACGTCGTCGTCTTTGACGCAGCCAGAGGAGCACGCATGCTCGCCGATCGGGCAGCCGGGCTCGACCGCGCCGCCTTCGCCGCCGACACCGGCTTCTGCGGTGCCCCCGCCATTGGTGCCGCCACCGGCACTGCTTCCGCCGGCGTTGCTTCCGCCCGTGCTTGCTCCACCGCCCTTACCGCCGCTCGACATCTGAGCGCCCGCGGCGCCTCCGCCGGCAGGAAAGTCGCGCTTGGCGCTTTCGCAAGCGGCAATCAAGAGCGAGATAATGGCGAGGCTAACTGCGAGCCTAAGAAACCCGAACTTAGAGTGGCGACTAGTCATGTGTCCCCGAGCGTTGAATCCTCATCGCCAAGATACACGAAAGTGCACGCGCGCAAGCACGCTCAATCAGCGCTCGGACATACGGGTAGGCGTAACGGCTACTCAGCGAAACCGCGCTGAAATTGCGATCGACCTTGCTGATCCGACCAGACGGTACGGGTTACGGCGGTTGCCGCTGGATCTGCGCCCGATGCGTCGCGCGAAGCCGCGCACATTGTCGCACGCGCGTCGCCCGACCGGCGAGCCTGTTGACCTCTGCGCCGGCGCGCGCCGCCTTCGAGTCAGAGCGCTGGGATCGGCGCCAAGCCGCAGCGCATGCGGCGAGCGGACGTCCTCGAGCAGAGCTGTCTCGATCGGGCTTCGTCCGCAAAAGCCGTGGATCTCGGCGTAGCGCGGGTGCGGATCGCGAAATGGGACGTACACTCGGCGCCGCATGCTGCTTCCTTTCGATGTGTTGGCGACCGACGCGGATTCGAGCGCGCGGCGCGGCACTCTGCTTACGGCGCATGGCCGCGTAGAAACGCCCGCCTTCATGAGCGTGGGGACGCGCGCCACGGTCACCGGACTCGACCCGCTCGATCTGCGTGCGGTCGGTGCCGAGGTGCTGCTCGCCAACACTTATCATCTGATGTTGCGCCCCGGGCCCGAGCTCTTTCGGCGAGTGGGCGGCATCCACGCCTTCATGGGTTGGGACGGGCCGGTGCTCACCGATTCCGGCGGCTATCAGATCTTTTCGCTGTCTGGGGATCGCACCATTTCCGAGGCGGGCGCGCGTTTTCGAAGCTACGTCGACCAGCGCTTGTTGTTGCTCTCGCCCGAGCGTTCGATCGAAATGCAGGCGGCGATCGGCTCGGATATCATGATGGTGCTAGACGAGTGTGTGGATTCGACGTCGGACGCGGCCACTACGCGCGCCGCGATGGAGCGCACCCACCGCTGGGCCTTGCGAAGCCTCGCCGCGCGCTCGAACCCGAAGCAGGCGCTGTTTGCGATCGTGCAGGGCGGCGTCGTACCCGAGCTGCGCCGCGAATCGGCCGCGTTCCTGCGCGAGCAGCCGTTCGACGGCTTCGCGATCGGCGGGCTCGCGGTGGGCGACACCCGCGCACAGCGCGAAGACATCACGCACTTTTCGGCGGCGCTGCTGCCCGCCGAGCGTCCGCGCTATCTGATGGGCGTCGGCACGCCACCAGACCTTTTGTACGCGATGTTGGCGGGTGTCGACCTCTTCGATTGTGTCTTGCCGACACACCTCGCATGGCAAGGCACCGCGTTCACCTCGTCGGGGCGGGTGCGCGTCACGCGTGGCGCCGCGGGAACCGCTGACGTTCCGCTCGATGCCGAGTGCTCGTGCTCGACGTGTCGCCGCTTCAGTCGGGCCTATTTGCATCACCTCTTCAAGTGCAGTGAGCCGCTCGGGCCCCGGTTGCTCTCGGTCCACAACCTTCACCACTATCACGCGCTGATGAGCGAAGCGCGAAAGGCCATCGAGCGCGGCGTGTACGCGGCGTTCGCGCGGCAGAAGCTCGAACGCATCGATCGCCACGAGCACAATGGTCAACGTCTCGGTACGGGACCGAGCGCGGACTTTGGTGCTGTCTGAACGGAGCCCTTCGGTGAGCCTCGATTGTGAAGTGGTGCTGACGCGCAGCGGCGCGCCAGCGATGCGCGACCGCATCAGCGGCGAAGTCATGCATCCGATCGTCGGTCCTCGCGTCGAGGCCGCAGCGCTCTACGTGGGGCCGTCGCGTCTTCGCGAGCGGTTACTTGAGCCCAATCCGCTGCCCTTGCGCTTGCTCGACGTTGGCCTGGGCGCTGGCTCGAATGCGGTGGCGGCCTGGCAACTCTCTCAGTCGCTCACCGCCCCGGCGCGACGCCTGGAGATCGTCAGCTTCGACCGGAGCTTGGCCGGGCTCGAGCGCGCGCTCGAGCCCGCGCATCGAGCCGCCTTCGGCTTCGATGGCGCTGCGGGCGACGCCGCGGCGGCGCTGATTCGCGAGCATCGCTCTGAAAGCGCGCGCAGCGACTGGCGCTTGCACGTGGGTGAGCTGCCCGGGACGCTATCGAGGGAGAGCGAGCCACGCGCGGAGGTCGTGTTTTGGGATCCTTTTTCGCCGCGCGAGAACCCGAATTTGTGGGGCATGAGCGCGTTTCGTGCGCTATTTCGCTGCTGCCACGAACGTGTCAGCGTTCACACTTACAGCGGCGCGACCGCCATGCGAGCCGCGCTGCTGCTCGCCGGCTTTGCAGTGGGTGAAGGGGAGCCGACCGTTGCGGG
>JAEUAF010000878.1 GCA_019695485.1 Sorangium sp. | reverse complement strand
GCTCGTTCGCGCTTCACGTTTGCGCGCGCATCTCGAAGATTGGCAGCGCGCGGGTGACATTGCGGGTCGCGTGCTGGCAAGTTCGGTCGACCTCGGGCCTTTCGAGCGCGTGGTGCTGTACGGTGCAAGCGCGCTGGCCCGGCTCGAGCACGACGACGAGCACGCGGCTGAGTCGTTCATCGAAAAAGGGCGTGAGGTGATCGACGCGAACCAGCTCGACGCCGCAGGGCGCGTCTCGCGAGATCTCGCAGGGCTCTACTTCGCGCTCGGCGAGCTCAGGCGGCGTCGCGCAGAGCGCATCGTGTTCAACCCGACACCGCCTGACTTCGCGAACGTGCTCGAGCAGCGCTGCCAGTTGTTGCTCGATGCAGAGAGCGCCTACTCGGACGCAATGCGCGCCTACGACGCGCACTGGTCAGCGATGGCGGGCTTTCGCGTCGCGGAGCTCTACGAGCACTTGCACGAAGATCTGATGCGCGTGGTGCCGCCCGAGAGCGCGGACACGCTCGAGAAGCGGCAGCTCTTCGAAGGCGCCATGCGGCTTCGTTACGCAATTTTGCTCGAGAAGGCATTGCACATGGTCGAGCACACGTTGTCGATGTCGGCGCGTACGGGGGAGCGTTCGCCGTGGGTCGAGCGCGCCGAACTCGCCAAAGCCAACATCGCGGCTGCCGTGAAGCGTGAAGATGCGGCGTTGGCGGCGCTTCCGTACTCACGCGCAACGATCGAACAGGCGCTGCTCGACCTTCAGCAGAAGCACCAGGCAGACTCGGCGGGACGTCCTCGGCACTGAATCCGTGCGGCGGAGTCGCACCTTTCCGCTCGCAGAGCGCTTCCCGCGTCGTTTCTCGGGCTCAAGACACGCACGAACAAGGTGGAAGGAAGTATTCGAAATTATTACTGAATAACTCTGTCGACGGGCCGGCCCGCGGGAGGGGCCGGGCCGCGGTATGAATTATGCTTGACAGCCCGGGGGGCTGGCGCTACCAGAGCCCCGTCCTGGTCGGTCCCCATCTGCTCCTTTACTTTCCGATCGGCCTGCGCGCCGGTCGGGGTGGATAAAGGAAGGGTGGGGTGCCTCATTTGGGCGGCGCTGTCTGTGGGCGGTGTCGCTAGCGCCCCGTGCATTGGAATGCAAAACGGGCCTCGGCGTCGGAGCGGTCCTCGAACCCGCACCCGCCGACCCAGCCCGCCTCGTTTCGTCGGATCTTGCTCATGCAGGCTAACGGCTCTCTCAGAGTGTCGCCGAACAGCTGCCCCACCAGGCGTGTGGGCGAGGGGCAAGTCCATCAGGGCTCCGCTGGCGTAGCTCAATTGGTAGAGCACCAGTTTTGTAAACTGGTGGTTAGGGGTTCAAGTCCCCTCGCTAGCTCTCAGTCGTCCGTTGAGCGGTCTGGACGAGACGTCGCCCCGAGTGTGGCCGTCCCCTCTACTAAGAGGAGCGGCGAGCGAGGCAAGCGCTTCGCCCGCGTTGGGGCATTGGAAGTTTTCTTGGAGGGTTGCCCGAGCGGCCAAAGGGAGCAGGCTGTAAACCTGCCGGCTCACGCCTACGTTGGTTCGAATCCAACACCCTCCACCCGTTCAGTGGATTCGCGCGTGCGAGCCCACTGGGCATCGTCAGCGAGTTCGTCGGCTCGCAAGGCTTTCGGGCCGCTGACGGTGCGAGACGGAGCGCGCGCGGGAGTAGCTCAGTTGGTAGAGCGTCAGCCTTCCAAGCTGAACGTCGTGGGTTCGAATCCCATCTCCCGCTCTCTGTTCAGTGTTCTGGAATTTTCCAGCGTAGTGGGAAGTGGCGCGTTCCCACAACGGGGGTTGCAACGCGCCCGGAGCGTGCAAGGCTCCGCCCCCCTCGGATTCCCTTTGCCCACATAGCTCAGATGGCAGAGCGCGTCCTTGGTAAGGACGAGGTCACCAGTTCAATCCTGGTTGTGGGCTCGAGCAGATCCTCTCTCTAGCGTACTGAATCATCGGTAAAAGTAGTTCTCGGAAAGGTTATCATGGCCAAGGAGAAATTCGTTCGTACGAAACCGCACGTGAATGTCGGCACGATTGGTCACATCGACCATGGCAAGACGACGTTGACTGCGGCGCTCGTGAAGGTTCAGTCGAAGAAGGGCCTCGCCAAAGAGATCAAGTACTCGGACATCGCCAAGGGCGGCATCGTCCGCGACGAGACGAAGACGGTCACGATCGCCGTCAGCCACGTGGAG
>JAEUAF010000868.1 GCA_019695485.1 Sorangium sp. | reverse complement strand
CCGGCGAGGTCAATCTTCATGGGCGAGAAGCCGCCCGTCGTCTGCCAACTGAAGACCATATCGCGCACGCTCGGCTTCACACCCCGGTAGACGGCAAAGCGGGCCAAGGGGGACTGATATGCGCAGGCAAGTGCTGGATCCGGCGTCCCACTCGTGTCCCAACCAACGGCGCGCGGGGTCGCGGGCTGGGTGAAGCGGCAGGTCAAATCATGAGCGGCCGTAGGGTACTTGCTGGGCGGCTGCCCGGTGAAGCAATTGGCGCCCTCGAGACAGATCTCGAAGACGCGCGACTCCCAGAACTTCTTGCGCGGATTGCAGTCGACGACACAGTTCAGGATCTGTTCGCCGGCGGAATTCGTTTCCCAGGCAGGAACGACCTTGGTGCGGAACCCACCTGTCGACGTGCGCAGCACCCATTGGTTGGACGCCCGGACCACGTACTTTACTCCCGACGGGAAGCAGCAGGTCGCGAGGTCCGTGCGTTGTTTCAGCAGGCCCGCGTAGGCTGGGTCACTGGGGACGACGGAGGCATCTAAGCTCACCAGCCGCGGCTCAAGCATCAGCACCTGTTGCTGCGCATCGACGATGCGAAAATCGCGCGAGGACGAGAGTTCTTTGGCGTCGAATGCGCCGAACTCCTGCACACATTGCGCGCGCGAACAGGTGACTTGCTTGGTCCAGTAAGTGTCGTCCGTGGCGGGGAAATCACCCGTCAGCTCGACGTAGTCCGCGTGCTCCTGACCGAACGTGGTGATGTCGTCCTTCACCGTCATGCCGAAACGGTCCGCCGCCACGCCCCTCATCAGCTCCTCGTCGTTGACCCCGAAATCACAGTAGCCCACGCTGAAATCGTCCAGACGAAGCCCTTCCGCATCGTCGGAGCTGAGGCGCCCCGTCTCGATCACGCCGGTCACTGCACCTTCATACGTCAGGGTCAGACTGTCAGACGCCGGGTATGCGCGCGGCTCTTGGTACGGCAGGGTCACGGAAAACTGATCGTGGTTCGCCGGGCTGATGTCGAGCGGCGAGTTGGCCGATTCGCGCGCGTACTCGATGGTGTTGACGAACACGCTGGCGGGGGCCGTGGGTCCGAAATCCAGGCCCTGCAAAGTAGGCTTTTCCAACGGCGCATACGTCGCTGCGGCGTCCGGCGCTTTCAGCTGGGGAAAGCCACGCAGGGCCGGCGCGTGAACACCATGCGTGGAGTCCGAAATGCCGAGTGACGCGGAGCGTATGCGGTGCGGCTCCACCATGTGGCAGCTCACTTCACCTGTGACGGTCGCCCCCGCGCTATCGACGTAGCTCGCGATGGCGTCTGGATCGCCCTTGCAGCCGCGATAATCCTCTTCACTCGTGTGATTGGCCTCGACCGGCCGGCGACAGGGTGCGTCGAAGTCTTCCACGTCGACGATCGAGATCTGACCGTTCGTGAGCAGCACGGAGGCGAAGACGCCACGCAACTCCGCCGCGCGCGCACCGCTCGAATAGTCGGTGACCGGGCGATATAGCTTGCCCACGCCAGTGTGACCGGGCGTCGGATCGCAACTCACGCCTTTGACGGTGTTGCCGGTCACTGGATCGATCTGGGGCCGGTCGCGCAGAACGAACGTCAAATCACGCGGCGCGGCCGGAGTCTGAATGCGATCTGGCGGCTCGAACGGCAAGAACGGCGCGCCCGCTCGAACCAGCGGCGTCCGATCGGTCGAGCCCGGACTCACGTCGAAGGCCATCACGCTCGCCGTGGGCTGGTCGTATTGGTCGATGGCGTAGACGAACTGTTTGCCCGCAGGGGTGAGCGGGCTCACGGCCAGACGTGAGGTCGTGACCACGCGCTTCGCGTTGTCGAGCGAACGCGGCAGCAGCGGCTCGCGCGGCACAGGCGCGCACGGCTTCGAGAAGTCGACGCGATGAATCAACGGCACGCCGGAATCGGCGACATAGAGCAAGCCCTTGTCGTCGAGCGCGAAGCCCGCGGGCTGCGCGACTGGCGGTACGGGATCGGGCGTCGGCACCTGGAAGTTGGTGCACATCGAGAGGTCGGCAGGAACCACGAGGTCGGCGGGAAGCACTTGAACTGGCAGCTCGGAAGGCAACTCCGTGCCAAGCTTGACCGTCACCTCGACTTTGCAGGGCGGGAACTCGCCTTCGGGGATCTGCGCGATCCAACCGGCGTCGATCACCGCCAGGCTGCCCTCTTGCGGCAATGCGACCACGAGCTTCGCGCGGCCCCCATCATCGGTCGCGAGCGTCTTCGCGTCGACGCTGCAACTCTGGCGCTCGGAAGTGAACGTGGGCGTCGTGCCATCGCACAGCGCTCCGGGATCCGTAGCTCCGCTCGGCGCAGGCTCGACCACGACCGCCATGCTGCCCGGAGTCGAGCTCAACGAGCAGGCCGCCCAAGTGGAAATGTCGCGATCGGGCTCGTTCGCGCCAGGGGCGCCGAGGCACGACGTGGCGAGGCCGAAGATCGCGGGCTTGCCGGCTTCGCCCGTTCCAACAAAACTGATGTCACCACCGGGGGTGGTCACGATGTGCCCGGGCAACGCCCCGACGTGAAGAAAGCCCCAGCCGGGCACGGCGGGATCGATGTCTACGAAGCCATCGCCCGTGCGCGGGAACGCAGGGTCGAGTGGGACGCGAATCACCGCTACCTCGCCTGTCGCGGTCTGCGTCACCAGCGCATAGAGGTGCACTTCGTCGCGCAGAATCGCTTGCGGATTGCACCTGGAAAGCGGCACCCCGTTGCCGCTCGCGTCGCGGCAAACGTAGCTAACCTGACCGCTCGCCTGCAACGGGTGGAGCTGCACAGCGACGGTCTGTCGGGAGCAGCTGCTCGCAAAGAGCACCGCCGCGGCGACACCGAGCAACCCGCCGAGAAGACGACCGCGAGCGCGGCCGCGAGCCGTGTGCGCCGTGCTCACTTGGAAGCCCTCGGTGCGACCGGTTTGCCAATCGTTGCCAGCATTTTTCCGTAAGTTCTGAAGAAACGGCGGTCGAGACTTACCACGCCGATGAAGGAATCCGTGAAGTGCCCGACGTAGAGCCAGCCGTTGGCGCTGTCGATGGCGAGCGCGTGAGGCCCTCGGCCCGTCGCGATCTCCACGTCGACGCGACGCTGGATCGGGTCGTACACGAAGATCCGACGCGAATCGAAGGCCGCTACGAAGATGCGCCGCTCAAGCACCGGATTTCCGTTGGCGTCCCCGACAATGACATCACCCACCACGACTCGCGACGGCCCCTGAGTGAGCGGAATACTGTCGTAAAATACCGGAGATTCCGTGCTTTGTAGCGCGTTCCACGCGGGCATGGTTCGCCCGAGGAGCAAAGTCGACGGAGTGCGGTTGGCCACATAGACATCGAGCGAGGTCGCGGCGGCACTCTTGAAGCAGTCTAGCAATGCCTTGTTCGCGTCGGGGTCGAGTCCGTCGACGCAGGCCTTGGACGTCGCACAATCGAGGCCGATCCCAGAATCGCGGGCACACTTGGCGTCGGCTTGATCGCGCGCCGACGAATCAATCGCGATCCCACGCGAATCGGCCCCCGAAGAATTGACGCCGATCCCGGCGCGACTGACGAGCGAGGCATACGGGCGGACCTCGCGCGCACCCGCTTGGGGCTGCTGAAGCGAGGGATCCGTGGTCGGCGTGCTGTCCGCATAGTAGCGAACGAGGTCGATCTCGGGCGCGGTGCGAAAAGTAATGAGAAATCCGGGGGGATAGACCTCGCCCTGAGCAGCGATCAGCGCCGGCGGCGCGAGAGCTGCTACTCCCACGGGGCGCTGGGGCAGGCCGCCCAAAGTGAACTGCAGCGACGGGCCGGGAGTCGGATTGGCGCAGGTTTGCAGGGTCCGAGTGTCCGAGTTCACCCCGGTGTACCCGTCC
>JAEUAF010000498.1 GCA_019695485.1 Sorangium sp. | reverse complement strand
TGGGCGGACGAATTCAATGGCCCCGCAGGCAGCGCCGTCGATGCGACGAAGTGGGCGTTCGACGTGGGCGGCACCGGTTGGGGCAACAACGAACTCGAGTACTACACGAACGGCACGAACAACGCCGCCATGGACGGCTCGGGCAATCTCGTGATCACGGCCAAGAAAGAGTCGATGGGCGGGATGAGTTACACGTCGGCGCGCATCAAGACCCAGGGTCTGAAGACGTTCACCTACGGCCGCATCGAGGCGCGCATCAAAATCCCCGCGGGGCAGGGGCTCTGGCCCGCATTCTGGCTACTCGGCAACGACATCACCTCGAATCCATGGCCCGCCTGCGGCGAAATCGACATCATGGAGAACGTCGGCAAAGAGCCGAGCATCGTTCACGCGACCATTCACGGCCCCGGCTATTCCGCGGGAGCAGGCCCGACGAAGGCGTATACGGTTTCTGCGCCGCTGGCCTCCGCGTTTCACGTGTTTGCCATCGAATGGGAGCAAAATGCCATTCGCTGGTACATCGATGACACCCTTTATTCGACCAAGACTCCGAGTGACATTCCGAGCGGTGCCACCTGGGTGTACGCGCATCCGTTCTTCATCATCTTGAATGTTGCGGTGGGAGGCGGTTGGCCTGGTAATCCCGACAACACCACGACTTTCCCGCAGACGATGCAAGTCGACTACGTGCGGGTTTGCCAGAAGGGCTAGTCGCGCGCGCTAATACACGCGGAGTTGCCCGCTCAGCGCGAGCAACGCGAGCATTTGGGTAATACCCGGGTAATATCGGATGTTGCCCGTCGGCAGGTCGGCAGCCCAGACGGCGTTCGCGTAGGCAGCGCGGTCGGTGTTGGTGGAGACGACCGCGCTGATCCCGTTGGCGGCAATCAACGCGCCTTCACGCGATGTGTTCAAGCAGGTAGCGCCGTCGAGCGAGTAGGAGGTGCCGTAGGTGTCGATGCCGACACTCGTGAAGAAGCGCAGCAGTCGATTGCTGATGTCGACGCCCAGTGGATCGCTGCCGCCCCAGATCTCGTCCAGCGTGCAGTTTAGCTGCACTCGGTATGATTCCGGTTGGAAAGTGGAAAACCCTGCGCTCGGGACTCCCGAGAAGTCGGCTCTCACGGGGGTCAGGCCGGTGGTGGCGTGCGCCACCACTTTGAGATAACTGCGGGCGGCAGCCGCGGCGTCGCCCCAGAAGGAGTCGCCGGTGGCCTGTTGCCAGAGGTCGTAGTACGCGGGCATCGCCAACGAGGGGCGAGTGTCGGAGCTCGTCGGTGGCAGCGTGGGCTGATTGAAAATCAGGTGCGCCGTCGGATCGAAGGTGCTCGCCACCATGGTCGCGCTCGAGCCGCTGGTGAGCTCGCTGTACCGCATCAAATTCAAGAGATCGATGGCCGCCGCGCCGTAGTCGATCGTCGTCGAGGACAGCGCGCTCCATCGATCGTGAGCCAGGAGCAGCGCCATCGTGAACTGCTCCAAGCCAAATGGATCCGCGCACGAGACAGAGCTCGTCAGGCTGATGTCGCAGAACGACGGGAAATATCCGATGTTTGGGCCGCTCGTCAGCCGATTCTTGATTGCGTAGCGCCAGAGCCGATCAAACTCCGGCTGCTTGTCGAGTTCGACCGCGATCAGCATCCCATAACCGAGACCCTCGGTGCGCACCTGGCCGTGCAGCACGTCGGTGATGACTCCCAGGTCGGGATCGACGGTGCTGAAGATGGCAGCATTGCTCGCGTCGCCGTGAAATAGCTGTGCGAAGGCGTCGTTGACCTTCTTGGTGATGTCGGCTTGCGGGATCCCGAGCAGATCGTGAAACACGTTGGGGTACGTGCTCGGTCCGACCAGCGGGTGCAGCGTGATCTCAGGCAGTCGGGTGTCGCCGAGTGAGTCGGTGGTCGAGCCGCAGGCCGTGAGCGCGAGTACCGCCACGCTGGCCGCGCGCGTCGACCAGCGGCTGGCGCTCTGCATCATTTGGCAGGCCGCGCGCCTGCCGTTCTTTCCGAGGCTCCGAAACACACGCACCGTCGGAGTGTACTCTGCGCTGCGCGAAACTCTAGGCAAGCCCAGGCCTACGAGAAAGCGCTGAAGAGAGTGACTGCCGTCCGCTCTTCAAATATCCCAGGCTACCAGAACGCGCCGTTCTCGCAGCTTCTCGAGGCCAAATTTAGCCGCGTAGATAGCCGCGGACGCGCGTCGCCAGCACACTGTTCGGGTGCCGCCGCAGAAAGCTTTCGGCGTGCTTGCTTGCGGCTGCCGCCTGGCCGCTTCGCGAGAGCGCATCAATGCGAAGCACCTCTGCCTCGAGCGCCAATCGGCCGTGCGGATAATCTCGCCCGTAGCTGTCGAGTCGGGCCAATGCGCCAGTTGCGTCGCCATGCGAGAGTGCGGCTCGGACGCCATCCAACGCTCCAAGTTCTGCGGCCAAGGCGGCCGCGGAGTCCGACTTGCCGGCGCGTCCGACGTGACTTGTAGACGCCTTTGCGGCTTCCGTTGGCTCCGGCGCAGCCGTTTCACTAGGCGCGGGTGCGGAGTTCAAACTGGGGGGTGCTGGCAGCGTCGCCGGGTGAGCTCGCAACGCTGGCGCCTGCGCCGCAGCCGTCGAAACGACGCTTACACTGACGACGGCGGGCCGCGACTGCTGCCAGACCAGGTACCCCGCTGGGACCGCAGCCGCACCAATCAACGACAGGGCAGCTACGAGCTTGCCAACTCCGGCCTTCGCGAAGAGCGGTGCGACACTCGCGCCTCCGATGCCAGCGGAGAGCGCCGCGGACCCGGCCAAGCCGAGGGCCGCCATCGTCTTAGCGTGGGCATCCGCCGAACTCCGGTACGAGACACCGGCATTCAACAGGGCGTGCTCCGCGGGGCTCCCGTGGAGTTCGCGTAATCGCCGCGGCTCATTCATCGTCCCACCTCGTCCCCGATGGGCGTTCCAGTCGCGACACGCGCTCGCGAAAGTCAGCCCGCGCTCGTCGCAACCGAGAAGCTACTGTGCCTTGTGGAATGCTCAGCGCGTTCGCGATTTCGGCCATATTCAACTCTTCGAACTCATAAAGGACGAACACCGTTCGCAGATCCGCATCCATGCGGTCGAGCACGCGATCGAGCATTTGTCGGGCGCGCTTCTGGTCCGTTAGCTGCTCGGGCGTAGCGAACGCTTCGATCTGTTCGGGAGCCTCGTCCGCGTGCACTTCGCGGCGCCGCGCCACGGTTCGGCGGGCGTGTGCCGCGATGTGAAGTGCGATCTGCAACAAGAAGCTCTTCTCCGCGCCGAGGCGGATGTCGCTGAGACGATTGGCCGCGGCGATGAACGTGCGTTGAACCGCGTCGTCCACATCGGCATCGGGGGTGCCCGCGTTGCGCAGCACGCGCGCCACGAAGTCGATGTAGGAGTCGACCATCTCGCGCAGGCGTACTTCCGGCGACACGGGGCTCGAGGGCTCCCCGGAAACCGAACTGCCGGCCGATAGCGCAGCGGGGTTCGGGCCGCTGATCTCCACGGCGGCGGTCGCGGCAAGGGGAGGCATGAACGTTCTCAATTCCCGGCTGGCCAGAGACTGATCATGACTCAGTGCGCCGGCGGCGCCCAGCTTGTTCACGGGCCCACCACGAGTCCGAGCGTCAAGAGCGGTGAAATCCAAGGAGTTTCCGCGACGAGCTGCTCGGGATTCGTGGTGATGAAGCGGCGCTTTCGGAGGGGGATCGAAAGCCCACCGGCCACAGCCAGACCAATCCGGGGAGTGATGGGTGCCACGACCCGCACCAGCACCCCGGCGCTCCAAAACCAGCGCTCCGGGGCGCGGGCGTTGAAGGCAGTCGAGTCTGAGACGCTCAGATGAGCGGCCATCGCGGCCAGGCAGGGGTCCAAGTCGAGCGCGCCGCGCAGATGCATTCGCGTGGGGCAGGCCGAGAGCGTGAACGCGGGCGCCTTGGCGCTCACATCCGCGTTGGGTGTGAGCGCAGCGCTGGTCAGGTAAAGCGCGGCGAGTTCGAGCGCGGGCCCTCGCTCCAGGCTTCGCACGCGCAAGAAGCCGCCGCCGCCGAGGCTCGACGCCGGCCAGACCACTTGCGCGAGCGCGATTTCTGCCCCGAACTCGAAGCCGATGCGGGTGGCTTCGTTTGGCTTGAGCGGGATCGTCTTGGAGCCGTCGGGGGCGGGGTTTCGGCCCGCGCCTTCAGCGGTCTTGTCGGGTTGCGGGTTGGTGGGCGCTGCGGCCGTCCCCGCGTTGCCAGCCGCTTGAGCAGCGTCGGTCGCCGCTCGGCCGCCGACGTCCGTTCCGCCTTTTTCTGGCCCGCCCGCACCCGCGCTCGCTCCTGCGTT
>JAEUAF010000495.1 GCA_019695485.1 Sorangium sp. | reverse complement strand
CTGCACCTGTCGCGGCAGCGCCCGAGCCGGCACCCGAACCGGCGAAGCCCAGCGTGAACTGGGAGACGATGAGTCATGACCAGCGTCTCGAGCTGATGAAGACAGTGGTGATGCCGAAGATGAAAGAGCTCTTCTCGGCGTTCGATCCGAAGCACTACTCGGACATGAAGTGTACGACCTGCCATGGCGACGGCGTCAAGGATAAGACCTTCAAGATGCCGAATCCGAAGCTTCCGAAGTTGTCGTTCACCGATCACTTCAAGAAGCACATGGACAAGAAGCCGGAGATGACGAAGTTCATGATGGAGAAGGTCGTCCCCGAAATGGCGACGCTGCTCGGCACGCAGCCTTTCAATCCTGAGACCAAACAGGGCTTTGGTTGCATGGGTTGCCACAACGTCGGTCCCTGAGCGACGAGCTAACCCTCACCCGGCTGCTCCCCAACGGGGAGTGCCTGGGCTTCGACGCTGCGGGCCACGCGGTGTCGGTTCGGGGTGCCGTGCCGGGCGATCGCGTCCAAGCGCACGACCTGTCGCGCGCCGCGCATGGCTTCCGTGCGCGGCGCTTCACGTTGATCGAGGCGAGTCCGGAGCGCGACACGCCTCGCTGCGCCGTGCAGGCAAGCTGCGGCGGCTGCGGACTGATGCCCCTCGCGCTGCCAGCGCAGCAGCGCGAGAAGCTCGCGAGCTTATCGCACGCGCTGGCGCGCGCCGGCCTTGCCGTGCGAGCCCCGTCGTTGCAGGCCTCTCCGCACGCGTTCGGCTATCGTAACCGGCTCCGACTGCGCATCGACGCCACTGGCGTGGTGCACTTCTTCAACGCCGAGAAGCGTCCAGACTGCGTCGTGCTCGAGCCCGATCTGCGAGAGCGCGTCGCGCGCGTGCGCGCGCTGTCGGAGCAAGCATCGGAGCTGTTCGCCGCGTTCGAGCATCTCGAGTTACGCAGCGCCGATCTTTGCGGCATCGGCGGGCTCTGGCTCGCGCCACGCGCCTCCACGGGCGAAGCGAGCACACAGGCTGTGCGCTTGCTTGCCGCCGAGCTGCCTGACTTCGCGATCGGAGTCGCGGGCAACGCGCCCGTCCCTTGGCAGCGACGTGCCATCGTCGAGGGGGTGTTTGCCCTGGTGCCGCTGGATGCGTTCGTCCAGGTCAATTCGGCCACCAACGCTGATCTCGTCGCGTGGCTCCGCGCGTGGGCTGTGGAGGTCGGCGCGCGCAGTGTGCTCGATCTCTATGCAGGGGCGGGGAACTTCAGCTTGGCCCTCGCGGCGCGCGGGCTCCGCGCCACGGCCGTGGAAACCCACGCCGCGTCGATTGATGCGCTGGCCGAGGCGAGCCGCCTGCAGCGCTTGCCCTGCGAAGGCTTCGCGCGGACAGCTCACGAAGCCTGCCTCGAGCTGGCGGGCGCCGGGCGCTCGTTCGACCTCGTTGTCCTCGACCCTCCGCGGGCAGGAGCTCTTGCCACGGCCGCGCTTGCGGCCTCACTCGGCGCGCCGCACATGGCCCTCTGTTCCTGCGACGTGGAAAGCTTTGCGCGCGACCTAGGCGTCCTCACTCGCCACGGCTACCGCGTGCACGCAGTTCGCGCGTTCGACATGTTTCCTCACACGCACCACGTCGAAGTACTGGCGCTGCTCCAGCGGACGCTCTGAGGCCAGAACGCGCAACAGCGCCCGCGCATTGCCGCCGGTTTGCCAGGCGGTTCCGCCGCTCGAAACTGCTCAGCAGGGAACGGAGCGATCATGGCACTCACGCCCAAAGACGGCGTTGCTTTGCGGCGGATATAGATCCCGCCGCAAAGCAAGGAAGCCGCCAGTCCGCGAACGGACCAGCGGCGTTAGGCCATCAGTCCATCTGCGGCAGCTTGCTCTCGTCCGCTTGGCACGAGAGATCGCCGCTGTCGGAGCGTGCACAGACCCAGCGGTAGGGTCGGTCCACGCTTTGACCCGTGAAAACGCCCTTCTTGTAGCGGGCCCCGACCACGACCACGGACTTGCCGTCCGGGCTGGTAGCGACGGAGTTGACCCAGGAGACCGAGCCGCAGCCCGAGAGAAGCAAAATGAAAGGTACCAGTAGTTGTGTGCGCATGATCACTCCGCCACCAGCTCAATGGTCTTGCATTTTGTCGGTCGACCGTTCGCATCGATCGCGCAGTCAACGAGGTAGTCGTTGTGCTGCACGTTGTGATGGCGTTGCGCGAAAGTCACGTGATCCGGACCACGCGCGACGCCTACGGAATAGTGGGGCGGTGTGCAGGCCCAGAGGGCACTGCCTACCACCAGCATGGGAGCAAGCTTCAGTCTCACGATGATCTCCTCTTACAGTGCCCCGGATGACACCACGCCAACGCTTGCAGCGCGCTCCCGGAGCCCGCTCACCGCTTAACACAACCTAAGGACTCTTCGTCAATGGGTTTTCGCGCGGCTCCCCCGTGATCGCATGACTTTCATACCGGGTATTCCAGCCCCGGGCGATTCGATTGGAGCGGTTCTCAGCGGTTCCGCGGCCGGCTCGAGCCCTCTACGAAGCGAGAACCGCCGCGAGCACGAGCAGCGTGACCCCGCCGCAGGGACAGACATAAGCACTTCGTCAGGGGGCTCAAAGATCCGGCGTTTCCCGCTGAATACCTGGGTCGCTGGCGGGAGATGCGGACGGCCGCGTCGCTGCTCGAGCGTTCGGGTGCCGCCCAGTGCCGTGCCGAGATCTCACGTGCGCGGCGCTAGCGCTTACTTCGGCTGGTTCTCGGCGTGCGCGTCTCTCGAAAGGTCGCTCCCAGGCGGCGGATGCCTTCCTCGAGCACATCGGCGGGGGCGCCCGCCGTGCTGATGCGCAGATGCGGGCCGATAGGCTCCGCCGCGAACCACGGCGCTCCCGGGTTTACCTGCACTTTGGCGCGTAGCGCGGCGTCGACGAACGCTGCTTCATCCGTGCCGCTCGGGAGCTCGAGCCACAGCGAGAACCCAGCGCTCGGTATGCGTGACAGTCGCGCTTCTGGAAAGTGCCGGCCGAGCGCCGCGACCGCGACGTCGCGCCGCTCGCGTAGCGTGCCGACCAACTGCCGCACGTAGCCGCGAAAGCTCGGCGAAGACACCAACTCGAGCGCGGTCTCTTGGAGCAGTCCCGACAGAAACCAATCGTCGACGGCACGCGCCGTCTTGAGCCGATTCATGACCGCGCCCATGGCGACGATGGCGCCCACGCGCACGCCTGGCGCTGTCGACTTCGTGAGTGAACGCACGTAAATGACATGCCCGCTGCTGTCCCGGTAAAGTGGGGGAGGTGCAGCGGTCTCGAGCGCGAGGTCGCGCGCGTAGTCGTCCTCGATGAGGAAGGCATTCGCGCCCTCCACGAGTTTCAAGACTTCGCGGCGGCGTTCGCTCGACAACGAGAGCCCGCTTGGGTTCGAGAACGCGGGCTGCAAATAGACCACGCGCGCGCCGGTGGAGCTGAGCGCTGCGCCCAGCAAATCCGGACGAATGCCGTGTTCGTCGTGGGGTACTGGCACTAGCCGAAGTCCGAACGCTCGGGCGATGGCGAGCGCGCCGAAGTAGGTGGGCGACTCGACGATCAAGGGGCCGCCGAACGGCACGAGTGCGCGAAAGAGCGTGGAAAGCGCGGCTTGCCCGCCCGGCACCAAGAGCACCTGGTCGATGTGCACGAAGCTACCAATCTCTCTCGCAAACCAGTGTCTGAGCTCGTCTAGCCCTTCCACGGGCAAACGCGCCCAGGTGCTCGCCTTTCGTGAAGCGCGTTGCGCGGCCTTGGCGAGTAACGAGAGCGGTTGTAACGACACATCCGGGTAACCGCTGCCCAGCACCAGCGTATCCGACGCTGGGATTCGAAAGAAGGACTCGAAGGCGGAGTCGTTCGAGAGGGGCGACCCCAGCGCGACGGATTGCCATGAGGCGTCGAACGGCTTCGGCGCGCGCGGGATTGCCTGCACGAAGGTTCCGTCGCCGGGACGCGTGATGAGTCGCCCCTCGCGTACGAGCTGATTCACGGCGCGCTGAACGGTCACTGGGCTCGCAGCGTGGCGCTTCATGAGCTCACGCACGGTCGGCAACCGCGTGCCCGTCGCGGCACGCTCCACGAAGTCGCGCAAATGCTCGGCGAGGCGCTCCTCGGACGAATGGCGTGCGCGCAGGGGAGCCGTGTTATCGCTCATTATGTATTCATGGATAACACGGGCGCCGCTGTGATGCTTGCGACTCGTCCAATTGACCGACAATTGATCGGGATCTCGACAGCTTTGATTTATCTGTTATCTTCCGATATGAATCCTGAGAGTAACGTTATCCGTCGCTGGAGAGTAACGCTGTGGGTTCCGCCGGGCGCGCGGCCGTTGCTTTGGAGCGGGCTTGGCATGCTTGGCTTCAGCGTGACGTTGACCGCGACGCGGGCCGCGGTGCCCGAAATGGGTGGCACCTTCGTCGGCTTTGGTCGAGCGGTGGTGGCGGCGCTGCTAGCCTTGCTGGTGCTGTGGTTTCGCGGCGA
>JAEUAF010000768.1 GCA_019695485.1 Sorangium sp. | reverse complement strand
TCGCGGGCTGTCAGCAAGAGCACGTAGATGTAGGGCTCGTTCGGCCCACTGCGGATAGCGCGGCACACGCCCAAGCCGTCGACCTTAGGCATCACCCAGTCGACCACCGCCAGCCGGATCTCTGGGTCCGCCTTCAGCGCCTCGAGCGCCGCCTCACCGTCCTTCACGGGCACGACGGTATAGCCCCACCCGGAGAGCCAGTGCTCCAGCATGGTCCGGGCGATCGGTTCGTCGTCGGCAAGAAGGATCTTCATCGGAAAGCGCTGCCCAGCGAAGACCGGCAGTGAACACGCCTTTCGAAGCAAAACGGTTGCGACGACCTCGGACTTAAGGTGAAAGCCGCTCCGAAGAGCGAATGGGTCGGCCGAATCTGCAAAAATAGTCTCACTATTTCAATTTGTTATCCGGAGTTCGGCCACGCGACCGAGAGCGGGCCTTTGTTGGCAGGGGGCGCCGCCGGCGTCGGCGTTGGGTTACGCTCGGGCGGTGCTGCGCTCGCTGCGTGCGCTGATGCTCTTCTGGACAGTCTTCGCGTCTTACGGACTCGAGTGGGCGCTGTCTCGTGTGCTTTCAGCGGAAACAATGCGCGGCCGCATGGAGCGAGCGCACCGCCGAAATGCGCGCCGCCTCGCCACAGGCTTTTCCCGCTTACGTGGCGTGTTCATCAAGATGGGGCAAGTCCTCAGCGTGATGGGGACGTTCCTACCGACGGCGTACGGGGAAGAGCTCGAACAGCTCCAAGACCACGTCCCACCTCGCCCCTTCTCCGAGATCGCCGGGCGACTCCAGGAAGCCTTCGGCGACGATGCGCTGTCACTGTTCGCGTCGTTCGACAAGGAGCCAATCGCCGCGGCCTCGCTGGCGCAGGTGCACCGCGCCACCACGCTCGACGGGCGAAAGCTAGCCGTGAAGGTGCTGTACCCCGGGATCGAGCGCTTGATTCAGCGCGACCTCGCGGTGCTGCGTTCACTCTTACCAGTCGCCAAGCGGCTATTTCCGATCTCGCGTGTCGAGCGCAACTTGGATCAGCTCGAGGCGATGTTGAGCCGCGAAACGGACTACACGCACGAACGCGACAACATTCGCCGCATGCGCCGCATCTTCGAGGCGCGCAACGACGTACTGATCCCGGAAGTAGTCGACGAGCTGACGCGAGGCGGCGTGCTCGCCATGAGCTTCGAAGAAGGCATCAAGGTCACCGACCTCGAGGCTCAGCGCGCGCACGGCATCGATCCGGAAAGCGTCGCGCGGCTATTGGTCGAGGCGTATTTCGTGATGTTGTTCGATCACGGGATTTTCCATGCCGATCCGCACCCAGGAAACTTCCTGGTGCGGGAAGGGCCACAGCTGGTGGTGCTCGACTACGGCGCGGTCGAAGAGGTGACGCAGGCGCTCGCCGATGGGATGAAGACTGTCGTCCTCGGCGTCTTGACCCGCAACGACGACCAGATCCTCACGGGCCTCGAGCGCATGGGCTTCGTGGCAGAAGGCGGCGATCGCGAGCTCTTGAAGAAGGTCGGCCGCGAGTATCTGCGCGCGCTCGGCGGCATCCGCATCGACGACTTCTCGAAGATCGATCGCAACGTGGTCGAGAAGCTCACCGGCTATCAACAGATCCGCGGACAGCTCCGGCAGGTGATGAAGAGCGTCGAGTACCCGGAGGGCTATTTTTACGTGGAGCGTACGCTCGCGCTGCTGTTCGGCCTGATCGGGCAGCTGGCGCCGAAAACCGGCTTGCCCGGCTTGGTACTGCCCCACGCTTCCAAGGTATTCGCGCGCGGCCTGGTGATGGTTCGCCCCAAACCCGCACCTGAAGCGCCCCCCGCACGATGACGGAAGCTCGCGGCGTGTCGCGGGCCCTCATCGTCGCCGCGCTTTCGCTGTGCACCACCTGCGAACCGCATAGAGCCGCTGCGCCCGCGGCCGCCTTGGACGGCGTAGCGAGCTGCGACTACGACGTCGAAGTCACGGGGGATGAACCGCTCCTGCTCGTTGTGACGGCACGCTGCCAGGGCCGAGGCGTGCGTGGTCTCGAAGCGGATTCGGAGCTCATCGCAGACGCCGTCGCCAACGTGGAGAGCGACCGTGGCAAAACCCAACGTCGCAGCGAAGCATTCCTGCTGAGCGAGCCGGCAGGGGCCGCCACTTTTCGTTATCAAATCGATCTCGATCGCCTGGCCCAGCTGAAACCGGACATAGATATCGCGTTCCGTAGCGGCCGTTCGCTGCTCGCGCCGGGCTCGAGTTTCCTGCTCTACCCACTACCGCTCGACGTCGGCATCGGTGTGAGGGTGCGCGTCAAGACACCGCCTGGCGTCGACTTCGCCACGGGCCTCGAGCGCGAGGGCGATCACTTCAAACTGGAAGCGCACGAAATCCCCGTCGCAACGTACAGCGCATTCGGCACGCTCGGTCGTGCGAAGTTCGCGCTCGACGGCGGCAAATCGGAGATCGAGCTGGTCGTCCTCGATGGTGAGCTCGCGGTCAGCCTCGAAACGTTGGCGCAATTCGCCGAGGCTCGCGCGCGCGCGGTGGCCGAATTTTACGGTGGCTTCCCGGCGCCACACAGCGTGCTCACGGTCGTCCCGATCAAGGGGCGGGACGAGGTCGTGTTCGGGAAGCTATTGCCCGAGAGCGCACCGGGTGTCGTATTGCTGGTCGGGTCGCGCGCAACGCAGGCCGCGCTCCACGACGACTGGGTGCTCGTCCACGAGTTTTTCCACATCGGGGTGCCATCCTTCTTTCGCGAAGGAAAATGGTTCGACGAGGGGCTCGCGACCTACTTCGAACCGATCATTCGCGTGCGCGCCGGGCTACTCGACCCAACCGCCGCCTGGCGCGAGTTTGCGCTCGAGATGCCGCGCGCGCTCACCGCGCTCACACGAGACGGCCTCGAACATACCCAGAGCTACACCGGCATGTACTGGGGCGGCGCGATCTTCTGCTTGCTCGCGGATATCGAGGCACGAAGCCGCAGTCGTGGCCGCGTCGGGCTAGAAGACGGCATTCGCCGTGCGCATGCTGCCGGCGGACACGCCTGGGACGTGTGGACGCTCGACAAGACGCTGCGCTCGGCGGACCACGCGTTCAGCGAGCCGATTCTGGCGCGCTTGGCCGCGCGCTATTCCAATCACCCTGAGGCGCTCGACATCGAGGCGACCTTCCGCGAGCTCGGGATCTCGCGCACCGGCGCGGGCGTCGTCGTCTCCGAGCAAGCGCCACTCGCCTGGGTGCGTCACGCCATATTCGACGGCAAGGCGCCGACCACGCTCCCGAACCCATAGTCGGGACGCGAAGCGCGCGCGCCGATCGCCGAGCGCTGCTCGGGAAAAGTTGCTCTCACCTCGCTTGCGCCGCGCTAGCGTCGAGCCGTCACGACATAGGCTGCCGCGTCCATCCAAAGGCCACGAGCACTGATAAAGGGCTCGAACACGCGACCGAGCGCGTCCGCGGCGCGCGCGCGGAGCTCATCGCTCACGTCAGCCAACAAGCGCGCCGCAGGCCCAATTTGGAGCGCGCCCGCCACGGCCTCGCTCAGCGTCATGGCAGCACTCACGTGCATGGGTTGCCGAATGTCCTCCACCGCCACCTCGACGAAGCCGGCCGCCTGCAGGAGATCGATCACTGTCGCGCGCTCTCCGAAGCGGAATGGGCCTGGCTCCCCTGGCAACATCATCGCGGGTAGCTCGTCGCTGCCCACTACTGATTGCGCGGCGGCGAGAGGCAACTTCGCCCACGGGTTTCGCTCGAGCGCTTGCCAGCAGACGAACGCGATCTTCCCGCCGGGCCTGAGCGCACGCCGAAAATTGCGGAACGCCGCCAGCGAATCCTTGAAGAACATCACGCCAAAACGCGAAAACACGGCGTCCTGACTGGCTTCGGAAATGGCGTGCGTCTCGGCATCTGCGAGCGCGACGTCCACGTTGGACGTGCCGGTCTCGGCCAGCTGTTCGCGAGCGCGCGCAAGCATGGGCTCCGAAACATCGACCCCCAACACGCGCCCCGTCGCGCCAACGCGCAGAGCGAGCTCGAGCAGTGTCTGGCCACAACCGCAACCGACGTCGAGCACACGCTGTCCCGACTCGAGCGACAAGCGATCCATGGCGGCAAGCCCAAACGGTGCGAGCTGCACGTCCGTGCGCGTCTGCATGGCCACCCAAGCCTGGCCCGAACTGTTCTGCCAAAGGGGTTCAGTCGCGGGGTCCTTTTGCATGCCGGTCCGTTATAGACGCTTTCGCGCCAAAAGGCCTGTCGGCGCAGCGCGCCGAGCCCGCTGGCTCCGGTAGAGGCCGGTTTGTCGGACGCAAGCTTGACGCTCGCCCGCAGACCGAGCGAGAGATCCAAGGTGCCCATCACTGAGCCGAGTAGCTCGCACGATCCACGAATGCCTCTGATCGAGGAGGTGGTTGCCGAGATTCTAGCGAGCGGCGACGTCGTGACGCCGATCGAGCTGCTCGTAAGGCTCGAAATTCTGACGCCCGAGCAAGTCGAGGAGTGGAAGACGGGTGAACTGCCCTATCTGGAGCGCGCGATCACGGTCGGCCTGTCGCGGGTAGCGCGCTTGCTGCGACTTTTGCGCGAACACGCGCTCGCGCTCGAGCTCTCCCCGACACCCGGCAAGTACCTGCGCCGAGGCAAGGGACCCAAGCGACGGCTTCGCTTTTCCAAGCGTGGCGACGCTGAGTCCGAAGCGGCGTACTCGGTTCACTTCGTGCGCGCTCGGAGCAAGGCTTAGGCTAGCCGCGGAGCTCGAACACGAGCTTCAGCATTACGACGGCAATCACGGCCAGCACCACGACGCGCACCACGCGGTCGCCGTGCCGCAGCGCGAGACGCGCGCCGAGCGCGGCTCCGCACACATTAGCGAGCCCCATCGGCAACGCGATCTTCCACAGGATCGCGGCACTGGACTGAAACACCAGAAGCGCCGCCAAGTTCGAGCCGAAATTCACGATCTTTGCGTTGCCGCTGGCACGCGTGGGGCTGTCGCCGAAGAAATGAATGAACGCGGCGATGAGCAGCGTCCCGGTACCGGGGCCGAAGAAGCCGTCGTAGGCGCCTATCGCCAAACTGATGCCAAACACCAGCAGCAGCGGCCGCTCCGAACGCGGTGTGAAGCGCAGCAGTTGCTGTCGAAACAGCATCACCAACGCCGCCATCAACAGCAGCACCAACACCAGCGGTCGCAAGGGTCCCGCGGGCACGCGCAGCACCAAGAGCGCGCCCGCGAGCGACCCCACAAACCCCGCAACGAAGCCCGGCAGCAGCCGCTCGCGATCCACGCCCCCGCGCCTCACATAAGTGAGAAGCGACGCCACGGCGCCAAAGCACGCCTGTCCCTTGTTCGTGGCGAGCACAGCGTGTGGCGGCAAACCGAGCGCCAGCAGCGCGGGGACCGTCACCAGACCCCCGCCCCCGCCAATCGAGTCGACCAGCCCTGCAAAGAATGCAGCAGGCACCAGCCAAAGGAGTGGGGCGCCGCCCAGCAACATGAGCTTGGATTCGTAGCACCGGGCGCGTGCGGCTCCGCGGTCAATGTGGGCGCGCCGCCAAAAATGGGAGCGTCTGCCGCCAAGGAGCTCGCTACTATCCCGCCGTGCCGGATTTGAGAAAGAACGCGCGCGCCGCCTTCGTCCTTGTCTACGTGGGGCTTCAGCTTGCGCTGGTGCTCAGTGCGGACGCAAGGCCGGACCGCGTGTACGGCTTTCGCATGTTCAACGAGTCCTCGTCGCTGAAATTCGACCTCTATCGACGAGTTCGCACGCGGCGAGGCACGCGCTTGGTGGCAGTGCGGAATGGCGAATGGCAAGCGCGCACCAAGACTGGTGAGCGCCTCACCTTTCGGTGGACCGATCGCATCCGCTACCCTGCGCTGCTGGAACCCGGCGTGTTCGTGCACGCCACGTACGGCCTCGACGCACAGCTCTTCCGACTGCAACGCGCGCTCGACGACGTTGCCGCTCACCTCACCCTCGACGGCGAGACCGAAGCGCTGTTGGCGAAGGTCGAGATGAACCGCAACGGACGCGCGGCGGGCAGCCGGGAACTGGTGGGCGAACGGCCGTGATCCAACGCTTTTTTCGGGCCCTGGAGCTCGAGGGGGAGACCTATCTCTTGGGCCTCGCGCGCGTCCTCATCGGCGCGTTGCTTTTCTTCAGCACCGTCAAGGTGGGGCGCTTCGCGCTCGAGAGTGGCTACCCGTACGACTTCTTTCACTTGCCCGTCGTCCCGGAGGCGCTCGTGCCCTCGAAGCCAGCTTACGTTGCGCTGCTGTCACTGCGCGCGCTCGCGGCGCTGTGTGCGACCGCGGGGTTTCGCGCTCGGCCGGCGCTACTGATTGCCGCGGGCATCGGTCTGCATTTGATCGCCTGCGACAGGCTCGAGTATCACAACAACCGTTACCTGCTCGAACTCTTGGCGCTGTTGCTGGCCTTCGCGCCCTGCGATCGCTGCTTTCGCCTCGGGCGACCACTGCCTGCGCCGGACGCTCGACGCGGCCCGCTGTGGGCGCAGCGCTTGATGCAGTTTCAGGTCTCGCTGGTTTACGCGGCGTCCGCTGGCAGCAAGCTCTTCGACGCTGATTGGCGCGGGGGTCAGGTGTTGCACGTGCGCTACGAGCACGTGCTCGAACTGGCGGCCGCAAATGGGCACGTCGTGCCAAGCTGGGCGAGCGAGTTGCTCCACGCATTCTGGTTCGCGGACGTCAGCTCCAAAGCGGCGATCTTCACCGAACTCTTCCTCGGGCTCGGGCTATGGTTGCCGCCTGCGCGCGCGATCGCGCTCTGGATTGGCGTGATGCTCCATTTCGGCATCGAGATCGCGGCGCACGTCGAAGTGTTCAGCTTCTTGATGTGGGCAGCTTACGTTCTGTTCTGCGTGCCCACGCTCCGCGAGCGGAAGCTCGTCTTCGACGCCAGCTCAAAAGCTTCACGGTTCGCAGCCTGGCTCATCTCGAAGCTCGATGTGTTGGCGCGCTTCGAAGTCGTAACCAGCAACTCAGCCGAGGGCTTGCGAGGAAGCGACCGAGACGGACGAATCCGGCGCGGCATCGCGGCCTGGACGTTGGTGGCGCGCGGCATCCCGCTGTTCTTTCCGCTTTGGCTACCACTGGCGGGAGCGACCCTACTATTCGGAGAACGCGCGCAACTCGCGGGAGCCAAGGCCGACTAGGCCCGCATGCCCGATCCCATCCAATCGACCTATACGCGACCGCTCCCCGACACTTTCACCTGCCACGATCCAGACACGAGCCCAAAACCGCTGGCGCCGGACGCTATGTGCGCGGAACCGACCTCCGGCGAAGCGTCGCCGGCCGTACTCGAGCTGGTCAAATCCTACTCGACCCCGCCCAGCAAGCCGCCACCGCTGGCCGCAAACACCGCCGCCGAACGTGCCCATGAAACCCCAATCGAGCTCGGTTATGCGCGCGCCGGCACCACGCGCGACGGCAGCGCGTATTCAGGAGCCGCGCTGCTCTACGGCCAGGCCGGGCACAGCGGAGTCACGCTGGAAGCGTTGAGCGTCGCATCCCAACGCGGAGTCCAAACCGAAGCCGCGCTCACCGCAGCGCGCGCAACCTGGACGAACGCGGCCGGCGACACACTGAGCGCAGAGCTCTTCTCTGCTCAATCCTTCGACGGCGCCCACAACAAGGACGGCAGCACTGGCCTGAACGCAGGTGCCGGCGGCGTGATCGTCGCGAGCGAAGCGACTCTCTCGCTCGCGGGTAGCAGCGTCACGCTCGGCGCATCGCTGGGCGCGACGCTCGAAGCGAGCCTTGGCACACGCGACCAAGACGGCGACGGCGCCACCGAATACTGCGCGCGCGTGTCGATCCCGGGCGTTCCGCTCTCGGGCGGCGTCTGCGTAGAAGAGCCCGCTGGCTGGGGCCACTAGTACCAGCACCAGCACTTGGCGACGCTCCGCGGTTCGAAGCATGCTTGCCTGAATGACGAACCCGGTCACGATCCGCAAGGCAGGTGTCGCAGACCTCGAGGCCACCGCGGCGCTCGCCGGCAAGCTGGTGCATCTGCATCACGCCGTCGATCCCGCGCGCTTCTTTCTGCCGGAGCGCGTCGAGGAAGGCTACGCTTGGTGGTTTCGGCGCGAGCTCGAACGTGCGCAGGCGGTGATCTTGGTAGCGGAGCAGGCTGGAATCATCGTGGGTTACGCCTACGGGGCGCTCGAGGAGCGGGATTGGAACCTGCTTCTCGACGCGCATGGCGCCATCCACGACATCTTCGTGAGTGAGGGGGAGCGACGCGCGGGGATCGGAGGGCTGCTATTGCGCGCCCTACTCGACCACTTAGAGGCGCTCGGCGCGCCGCGCGTCGTGCTCTCGACGATGGTAGGGAACGAGCACGCGCAGCGACTTTTCCGCGCCTTCGGCTTTCGTCCGACCCTGCTCGAGATGACCCGCGAGCGCGGCTGAACGAGCGCTATTCGAGGCCGAAGCGCTGCTTGTTTTGCGCCACGAACTCGACGTACGCCTCGCACTCGAGGCGGGCCTCGAGTTCCCCCGAGTCGACGGCTGCCTCGAGGGCGCGTTTGATGTCGCCGATCAGGCGGGATGGCGGTAGCTTGAAGCTCTCCATCAGTGCGTTGCCGACGCCGGTGGGCAGCGGGGGCTGCTTGGCGTCCAGTGCCGCAAGCTCCGTGATGCGCTCGGAAAGCTCGTCGATCAGCGCAATGCCTCGGCGCTTCTTCTCGGGACGCTTGGTGGTAATGTCGGCCCGCGACAGGCACAAAAGATCGTCCAAATAGGGGCCGATCTCGCGAGCGAAGCGACGCACGGCGCTCTCCGTCCACTTGCCGTCGTACTGGCTGGCTCGCAAGTGGTGCAGAACCAGGAAGCGCACCTGCTGACGCAACGCTTCATCCGCCGAAAAAAGCCGCTCGCGCCGCTCGAGCTTGTCGAACATGCGCGCCCCCACCTCGGCGTGGCCGAA
>JAEUAF010000692.1 GCA_019695485.1 Sorangium sp. | reverse complement strand
GTGTCGGGTCGTCGACGGTGGTGGAACACGCGACCCCGGAGGCGGCGGAACGCTCGGCACGCCGGGAGGTGCGGGGCGTGACTTCTTAGTGGCGAGCCCATCGAAGATGTCGAGGTCGGAACTGGCCTTGTCGCTCATCTGAGTTTCTTTCTACTGTAATCCTCGTGGGGCCGAAGCTCAGCCAAGCATCTCTGAAGCAGCACCACACGCCGCGAGTTGCGTTGGCTCACAATTTCGAGCCGGCCGCCCGGAGCACCGGACGGGTCGCACTTTGCGGTGAATTTCGACCACACAGGATACTATCTCTTGGCTTTGTTGGCGAGGGGCGTTGTGGGGAAATCGTAGGCTGCTGCCTACCTTTCGCGCCCCCCGGTGTCTTCTGCCGCACTGTCGTCTTGGACTCGCTTTTGCTGCAGGGGTGCCCAGCGTTTCGGACCGACTACCGGTGTCTCTGGAAAAATCCGCCGAACACCGGGTCCTTCAGCACGGACCAACGTGACGCCTTCGAGCCCTGCGCTCGGCGGCTCATCCGCGCTCGACACGACTGCGCCGAGCGGGCGGGGCAGCACCAAGACCTGGCTGCAGTTCATGCGGGTGAGCAATCCAAGAAGCAGTGCACCATCGCGGCCAGGTTCGGGCCCTTCCGTCACTCTCGCATAGATCAGCATTCCCGCCGAGTCGATACCTAGTGCAGCTTGCGCGTGCGCTTCTACTTCGCTGCCCCGCGGGAACCCGGTCGTGACGCGTAGCGCAAGAGGCTCCGGTGCCTTGTCGCTAATCACGAAGCCACGTGTCTCCGAGTGCCAGAGTGTGCTCGGACCATCCGCGACGATCGAGCGAAATTCCAGGATCCGCGCTGGATTGACGTCACCTTCGCGCTCGAGGCGCACGAATTTGGGATCGATCTTGATCAGCCCGACGCGAGCGTAGGGTCGGCTGGGATCGGGACGCACGTTGGTGGTGGCGACCGCGTGCGGCCAGCCGTGCTGAGGCAAACCCTGCGTCCGAAAGACGCCCTCGCCTTCCTCGGGAGGCTTTACCGCTGCAGGTGCAGGGTCCCCGGGCAGCAGGTCGCGCAGCGTCAGATAGAAAAAATCACGCGCGTCTGAGGCGACGTAGCGAGGGAAGTTCATGAGCGTCATGAACTTGATCATGCGGCGCCCGAGAAACTCCCAACCCGGCATGTCGGGTACGGGGCCTGCAGCTTCCCAAGTGTCATCGAGTCGGTGCTCCGGTTTCTTGAGCGTGCCCTGTTTTGCGACGCGGTAAAATTCGAGTCCCGTGTGCCCCGCGTTCATGTCCAAGTGCACGCCGTACGTGCACCGCGCGCGCTTCATTGCGAGCGCGAGCACGTCGGGATCGACACTCCCGCCGTAGAAGTAACCGACGAAGCCTTCCTTGGTCATGCACAGGCCGCTGCGGACGGTGCGGCTCTCTTCGGTCCAGCCAGGCGGCACGCCGCCCCACCAATGACGTTTGTAGGGGTTTACCGCATCATCGACGATTAGCGGCGTCATATTCTGACGATACGAATCGATGTTCTCGGGAACCTTGCTGCTCTCTGGCCACGTGCCGAACGCCGTCGTGCCGTCTGCGAGTCGCGCCACGGTGGCCCCGTACGGCTTGGGCGGCAGATACATGATCTTGTCCGCCATCATGCCGAACTCGCCGTGGATGGTCTGAAAGCCTCCGTTGAAGGCGGCCACGAAGTGACTCATCACGTGCGGGTCGCGTGGCACCAAGCCTGCGCCGGTTTCCCCAGTTGCGCTCTTCGGTTCGACAGTGCCGCTCATCATGTGAAGGTCCACCTGTCGTGGGTCCCAGAGCGTGACGAAGACCTGCGAGTAAATGCGCTTTCGATCCGTGCGAATGAACGAGAAGATGAAAGGAGCGGGTGCGGCACCGAGGTGTTGAAGGAACGGATCATTGGCCAGGTTGACCCACTTGCCTTCGCCCTTCAGCGGCGGGTCGAGCATCGGGTCCATGGGCGGCGGCGGCCAGCCTGTCTCCGGATCCGTGGCCTCAGAGCCCGGCGCCGCGTAGAGGTCGCCAAGCTCCTCGGCGACTTTGCTGGCGCCATCGTCGCCCGTCACGGTGCTCACGATTTGCTCGAACTGATCGACGCCTTCGAAGGCCACCGCCTTCAGTAGCTGCAACTTCTCGTCACCGAACCATGGCAGCGCGCGCACGCGGTCGACGCCCCAGGTAATCAGGTTTCCGGGGCGCGCCTTTTGGGGCGTCTGATCGCGCACGTATTCGCTGCCTTCGATGGGGCCGCTCACGGGTACGCGAATCTTGTGAGCATCCGCGTCGACGAGCAGCGCGCGGGAAGAGAAGCCCAATACCACTTTGTACGCGGGGGGCTCGAGCTTGAAGGAGCGTCGCCCGACGCCGCTGAACTGCCCTGTGTCCTGGTAATTGGTGATGGCATTTTGGACGCGAGGCAGACGGCTCCATTCGCGACCGCTCGGCGACGGTTCTCCGCCCATATCGGCGTATTGAACGCTCGAGATGGCGCCCTCCTGAGCGATCACCCAAGCGGCGCGGTCGCCGTTCACGACGAGCTGCTGTTCGTCAGCGGCGGAGGTGCTCGTGAGGTTGTAGACGCCGGCGATGTCGATCAGATGCCCCTCTGGCGAACGCCGCGCATCCACCAAATAAATGTCCGCCGGCTCGTTCTTGCGTTGGGCGCGAACGAGTGCACGCTCACGGATCACCGGCGATCGAATCAGTGGGCGCGTCGGCGAAACGAAATGGATGTCCTCGGTCCGCGCCTTCAGCCCGCGCGACGACAGGGCGACTTGGATGCCCCGTCCGCGGTCGGTTTCGGCCACGACACGCTCGGGCAGGCTGTCGGCACGTTGGATCACGTAGGCGACCGCGAACAGGACGGGGAGCGGCCGAGCCGCGGCGATGAGCTGTCGGGGGTCCAGGACATTGCGAAGCACGCTCGGCACCTTTGGTGCGGGCGGGGGCGGCGGCTCCTCGGGCACCCCGTCGGGGCCTACGGCCTCAACCGGCATCGCCTTCTCGCGCTTCGAACGGTAGCGGCACGCATCGCACCCTCGCCGTTAACACCACCCTGGCGAGAGGGGCCATTTTTCGGCAAGAACGCGGACGCGGGTAGGAGAAGCGCGCACCAGCCCAAGCAGACCAGCAACCGGGTTGTCAGTCTGGCCAATTGGGTTGGCGGGCAACCCCGCTGGTTTGCGTCGGAGCGAGCTGCTTCAGCTCCCGGATCAGTGAGCTAAGTGGCTGAAAGTATTGTCGCTTCTCGTTTGGGCAGTGCGGCACGCCAAGCGGCACAAACAATGCTAGGTTACCGGCACTCGCGAATGGCAGAGCCGTCGCGCCGACGACATTGGTTCCTGGCTGCTGCGCTTCTTGCGACGGCGTGCCTGGCTCCGACCTTGCCGCTGCCCCCTCCGGCCGACCCCAAGGTTTCTGCTCTGGATGCTTCCGGCTCAGTTCACCTGCAAGGGCGCGTGCCGGCGGAGAGCTGGGTCTACGCTCTGAACAGGCAGACCGACCTTGGCTACCTCCAGATCACCGACAGCACGGGGATCTACGACCTCGAGGTCAAAGCGCAGGTCGGCGATAAAGTGGTGCTCTGGTACACGCTTCACGGCGACCAGAGCGAGCCACTCGATATCACGATTCGCTAGCGCTGTTGGCTAGGCCTTGACGATATCGAACACGGAGATTCGGTTGCCAGCGCCGAACACGATTTGCGCGGCACCTTGTACCCACGACCCCCCATCGACAATCACGACGGGTTCGCCGGATAGCGGGTGCGGCGTTACCGAGATGCACGGCTTGTGACTGTGACCTACGACTAGCAGCTCGAGCGGCACCGGCACCGCGTAGAGCTCGGCGCAGGCGTGCACTGCAATGCGCACGAGGTCGGCGGCGCCTTCGCGAACCACGAAGTTTCCGGAAAAGCCGGCCGGTGACGCGTCCATCCGGCGACGCGGGTTCGGCGTCGGGTCCGGTCGATTCAGTCCGATCAGCGATCCCAACCAATCCGCTACCGCCTGCAGATTGCTGCCCTCTCTGTCGAGGTAATCCTCCACGTCGCGCGCTTCCCTGATGGCGTACCTGGCGGCCAGCGGGCCGACGCAGACGGCGCGCTTGTCACCGGGCAGGCCTGCGGCGCCCTCGATCTGATCGGTTTGATGACCGTGGAGCGCGAAGACACGCCCATTGCTCTTCATGAGGCCGAATCCGAAACGGAAGAGCTTGGCATCCGCGACGCGCCGGTCGGGCAAGGCGTGCTTGAACGACGCGTCGTGATTGCCGATGAGGTGCGCCATGCCGAGCGCCTTGTCGAGTTCGAGCAGCCGCTGATATTGCGGGACGTTGTCGATTTTTGCGAAGTCGGCTTGCGTCGCATCGTCGCCAATCGCGCGCCAGACATCGTACCAGTCGCCGAGCTGCAGTAAGAAGGCGTGCTGATCTTCGACTTTGAGATAGTCGTGGATGACTGACAACACATCCGTCAGCCGTTCTGCGTGGGCAGCGTTGCCATCGAAGAAGATGTCGCCATCGCTGCCGTCGCTGATGTGCACGTCGGGAACGGCGATGAGCGCGTTCTCTCCGAGCACGGCGTGCGGGAATTGGACCGTGACCGGACAGGCGGCGCCGTCGCTGACCGCAGCGTTGGCCACTCGCACCGCGTACCCGCGCTTGGCGAGAAGCTCCCGAAATAGCCCGAGTTTGTCTTCGTAAAAGCCCATAATTTCCTACTTTGTGTGCGGCGCAACCGCGATTTCGACGGGCGTGAGCCCGCCCTGGCAGGGCTCGAACACGACGCGCACGTCCATACGCTGGTCGCAGTACCAACGCACTTCGCGGGTCCTCGCGTTAGCTTTCGCGCCCGCGGCGTCCTTCGGTAGTCCTGGGTCGAGGTCTCCCGGCGAGGTCGGCATGCCGGGCTCTAGGTCTCCCGACGTCGGGCTGGCCGGGACTGCGCTTGCGCCGGGGGCGCTTGGCAGCGGAGCGCTCGTGCCCCGAGTGTCCGCGTTCTCGGTTTCGTGCGAGCAAACGCCGCCCAACAGGCCCAACAACTGTTCCGACGGGATGCAGCGTGCGGCGCTGCTTAGGCCGAGGGCTAAGGGCTGACCTGCGCTCGGGCGTAGGCCCTTCTCGATGCCGCCGCCGGCTTGTCCAGCCACGACGACGTTCGCGTCGCTCACTCGAGCCAAGTGTGAGTGTTCGCAAGCGCACGCCTGCGCGATGAGCGTGAGTATCGCCGCGCAGGCGCTGAGCCCAGGCGACCTCTCAGGTGTCGTTCGGAGTCCCATGTTGCACACGGTATCACCATCCAGCGGCTGACGAGCCCTCGAGATTGGCGTACCGAAGTTACCTCGACTGACGTGAGGGTGAGTTGCCTGCTTCGAAAAAATGACCACGACTCAGCATCGATTCGGACGAGGCGAGGGGTGACTTGTCTACAAGGACGGCGAGCTCAGCGTGTTCGCGGTGGGGCTGCGCCGCGTCGCGCGCGCGTGGGTGTTTCAGCCCGAGCCGGGGCCACGCGGTCGTTTATCGATCCGGCGGCTCCGCTCGAGCCACAGTTTGATCGACCGGCTCGCGATTCCGCCGCGGAACGCGGTGGGTCTTGCACCCCTCGCGGGGCAGGACTGACGCGCGGCGTGACTGCCGCTCTAAACGGTCTTCAGGGTGATGCGGCGGCCGTCGCTGCTGCGGTGCGCGAGGTGGGGACGCGGTTCGCTTGCGCGGCGCGTGGGGCCGGTGCGCCAACGAGCGGGGCTTCGCTTTCGTCGATTTCGCCGACCAAGTCGTAGTCTGAAGCTTGCGTGATGTGGGCGAGTCGGAGCTCGCCAGGCTGCACC
>JAEUAF010000681.1 GCA_019695485.1 Sorangium sp. | reverse complement strand
AGCGAGACAGCGGCACCTGGAATTATCTGTACCGACCGCGGAACTTTCGGAACTCCATCCGCCTAACGAGGCGTCGACGTGTCGTTCTACGCCGCTGCCGCGATCCTCTTCGAGGTTCCGCCAACATCAGCGAGGACGCGCGTGACGGGAGACTGACTCAGCCCGTGGAGCGCGCGTCCGCTCGCCGTGAAGGAAATCGCGCGCTCAACCCTCGAGGGCCACCTCACAGCCGATGGCGGCGAGCAGTTCGACGCGAGATGGGTCGAGCACTCGCACCTCGTGCTCGCCGGCGAAGAACGTGGTGATGCGGATGTTGGTGAGGGGCGTGCGGCAGACGACGCCGTGCGGCCCGAACTTGTTCTCGCTGACCCACCGCCGGAGGGCGAAGCTCTGGTGTGCAGCATCCCAGAGCGCGTGCGTCCACGAGTCGTGCTCGATGTCCAGACCGCGCTCCGTGGCAAGCTCGTCGGTCACCCACGTGTCATCGCGAATGTGTCCTGTCTCGCATCGCTTCGCTCGGTCGTGGATCGAGTTGAATGAAAGGTCAGAGCGCGAAAGGACGTCGAACTGCAGCCGCGTGTACTTCTCCCACGTACTCGCGTGCCGCGAAGCCGCTCCGGTCCGAAAGGAATCCCAGAAGCGAAAGACCTTCGCATCGCCGATGCCGCGGTGCAGATGCACGTAGCCCGCCTCGAGCTCTGGTTGCTCGCCCACGGGAACGCACTGGTAGCTGCCGTGCTGAATGAAGAGATAGCCCCTCTCGCCTCTCCGCGTGTCGTGCCGGTAGACGGCGACTGGAGCCTCGATGGTGCCCCCTGCGAGTCTGCCTTCGTGGTGCGCGACGCGCGCGACTGCTCCACGACGAGCGTCCCGCCAGAACGCGAACACGTCGTGTGCATCTTCCCTATGGGTCGCACCGAAATAGACGTGCCGTCGAAGCCCAGGCTTGCACACCTGCGGCAACACCCATCCGTACTGGAACAAGCTGTCGCGCGCTGGCGGCGACTCCGGCGTGTAGGCCAGTGGCCCTTCCGCGGCGAGCCACGGAACCAGTCGGTCGTCCGACGTCCTGGTGGTGGTGGAGTATGCCTTCCTCGTCACGGCGCCTCGAGCTGTTGGGGCAGTCGTTGCCTACTGCGATTCATCGTCCGCCGCTCCACGGACCGCCCGGTGGCCAGCTCCGCTCGAAGCGCTCGCCGGCCTCGCAGGCACGCGCGATCGGCAGCAGGAACTCGGCGAGGACCGGCACGACGTCGGACAGCTTCTCGGGGCACTCGGTGTTCGGGAGCTTCCTACGGAACGCGGTCCACTGCGCCAGTGTCGACGCCTTCTCGGTGAACTCCGGTGTGAACGCGATCGGGGCGACGTCGATCGCGGTCTCGCGGTTCTTGAACGTGGCGGCGATGGCCTTCGCGAGCACCGAGCCGTCGAAGGCGAACTGCCTCGCGAGCAGCCACACGTCGTAGAAGTCCTTCATGCGGCTGTTCAGGGTGCGCAGGTAGACCATCGCCTGGAACTTCTCGGCGACCACCGTCTCGCGCGGGTAGCCCGAGAGCGCGGGCACGGGGAAGTCGAGCAGCGCCGGGTAGGTGATGTCCTGCGCGCCCGGCGTGACCACATCACCGAAGCCGACGTCGATCTGCATCGCGACGCGCGCCTTGCCGAGCAGGCCAATGAAGCGGACGCGCACCCCCTCGTAGTCGGCGTCCTCCTTGATGCGCTCGGTCTTCACGGTGGCCGGGTCGAACACCATGCCGTCGGGCGCAACGTCGGCAGCGCACACCTCGCCGATCACGCGCTCGAGGTTCTCGAGCGAGTTGTCGAGCCGGCCGAGAAAGTCGAGGTCCTTCGTCGCGCGCGCCAGCGGCGCGTCCCACACGTGCAGGATCAACGCGCGCGTGAGAACAAAGCGCGCGCGGTGAGGGGTGGTCGACAGCCGGTAGAGGAAGCGCTCCATCGCGTAATACTGGAGCAGCTCCTGGAACGGCCGTTTGGTCGCGCGCGCGTGGTTCTGGAGACGGGCCTGCACCGAGGCGGCCAGGTTTGAGGGGTTCTTCACGGTCACTGGGTCGCCTCCAGGTAGGGGCGCATCGCGCGCTCGACGTGCCGCATGCGGGCGTACTTCAGCAGGACGTCGAGCTTCTTGCGTCGGCGTTCACGCCAGAGCCGGAGCGCCTCCAGCACGACGTCCATGCCGAGCTGGTTCCGGTAGCGGAAGCAGTCGACGAGGGTCTTCTCCGGGTCGTAGATGCGTACCTGTACACCGTCGAGCTCGTGCGTCTCGATGCCGTCGTGAAACGCCGGCCCCGAGAACCAGAAGAACCGCGTCGGCGGGTAGTCGAGGCGCGGCTTCCGTGTCCCGCGCTCGAGCGCCACGTCGATGGTGTGCGGCACCTGCGTCGTCAGCTCGTGGAACGAAAGCGCCGAGATCAGGCAGAGCACCCCCTGCGGGACGCGCTTCGCCATCGTGACGAGGTCCGGATGGGCGAGCGGCTCGAGCGCCGCGAGGCGGTACACCCCTCGGGAGACGGGCACCACGACGCCGGCGTCACGCATCGCGTAGAGCGTCCTGCGGTTGATGCCCAGGCGCAGCGCCTCGGCCATGCGAAGACCGCCACCGTGCTGGCGGAACAGCTCGACCTCGCGCTCGTAGACCCTGGACGCCATGGGGACATAATGCTTTCAAACATCGCACAAGTGAAGGCGTTTTGTCCCGGCGGCCAGCGAGCGGGACTCCATGCGGAACTCGAACCGGGCGGCGGCAATCGGCCCCCGCATTCGTCGCGGGACAGTGCGAACGCGAGAGAGTGTCCCCGGTCGCATCGCCCAACCACCTGGATTCGCAGGCGTTCGCACTTTCGGGACGCTGCGAGCCGAGCGAACCCGTCCCGCCGAGAGCGCTGCGAACGGGTTCGCAAACGGCTCCGAACGCGGAGCCAAACACCTGCGGAAGTAAGAACTTGTTCCGCAGGCTCAAGAGGGCGAGGCAAATCAGTTCGGGGCTGGTCGCGAGAAGCGCGACGGTCCGCTGCGTCTTGCCGTGAATCTCGAGCTCGGTGTCGCGCACGACGATTCGCTCGACCAAGCAGCGCAGGTAGTCCTTCGCCATCGTCTGGTCGGCAGACAGGAAGAGCTCCCGCACGAGTCCGCGAAAGCGCTCGATGGTCGTCTCCGCGTACAGGTAGGGCGGGAACGACGGCGATGTGCCCTCGCGACGCTGCACTGACGAGGACCGTTTCATCGTAGTCATCCTTAGCGTTGCAGTCAGCGCCCTGTTCGAGCAGGGTCGTTGGGACCTCGAGATGGCCGTTGCCAGCAGCTGTCATCAACGCGGTTCTGAAGTCGTTGCCATCGGTTTGATCGACAGCGGCGCCCCGCGCGAGGAGCAGGCGGACCACGTCGACATGGCCGAATGCAGCCGCACCGTGCAGCGCGCTTTCGTCGCCTTCGTCTCGGTCGTCGACCGGCACCCCGCTATCCAAGAGACGACGAACCTCATCGAGGTCACCTCGGTCAGCGGCGTCGTGAAGTTGCCCCATCTCCGAACCGGAGGCTTACTTGGCGGCTGCGAAGCCGCATGCAACGAGCAACGCCTGCTCGACTTCCGACCACCGCGTTTCGCTCAGAGTAGCCAAGGTCGGGCCGAGCCGTTCCTTCCGCGCGAGCGAAACGTGGTCGAAGTTGAGTGCGCATGCAGTGGGCATCCCGTCGTCCTCGGTCAGAACCACCTCCGTATCGATGCCGCGGATCGTGCGTGTCGCCGGCGCGACGATGACCTCGTTCAAGCTCGCCAGCACCGAATCGCGCGACAGGAGGAGTACGGGACGTCGCTTGTCGGGAAGCGCGAACGTGTACCAGCGGATTTCACCGCGGTGCACTGAACTCTTCCCAGCCTTGGCCTTCCCACGCCAGTGAGTCGTCGTCCGATGAGAACTCTTCTGGAGCCGGGGGGGTGGCGGCGTAAGCGGCCGTCGACGAGTCGTCGTGCGCCGCTGCTCGCAGAGCAAGCTTGGCCAGCCGCACGCGCTCGTCGTGGGGCAGTTTCAGAATGAGTGGCCAAAAATCACTGGCGGTGAGCGGGTCGCCCATCTTCCCCAGGGTAGCTCAATGTTTTGCCGCGGCCTATGGCTAGGGCGCTCTGTCGACGTTCTCCAGACCCGAAGGCCCCAATGTGACCCTCCGAGCGAAAGGCGTTACGGTGCGCGATCGCGGCGAATTGGGTAGGAATAGAGGGGTC